>DATGYJ010000090.1:0-3111 GCA_035298105.1 Anaerolineales bacterium
GTTGGGGGCCACCACAGCCATTGTATACGATTGGCGCGTAGGGACATCCATTTGAGAGATGCTAAAGCGGAGGAGAAGTACTCCAATCGCCAGCGGCAGCGTCGGCATCAGCGGCACCAAGATCAACAAAATATTGGAGGGAATATGGGTAAAGACCATGGTGTTGATCAAGCCGATCCTGCGGGCAATCCGAATTGCGAGCAGGGCTGAAATGCCAGCCAGGATATTTGCGCCGAAGAAGATGCTACCTAGTACGCCCGCTTCAACTCCAAAGCGAACATGAAACCAATAAGCGATCAGGCTTTGCACGAGCAAGCCGCCTGCAAACGCATCCAGCGCAAACAAGGAGCTGAGTTTGAATACGACCTTGCGTGAACGGTGTAATCCAAAAATGCGCCTGGCTGTGTCCCGGGTGGGTTCCACTTCGATGGATTTTGTTAAATTGAGGAATAACAGTAAAAGTAGGAATCCGCCGAGGGCATAGCCAATTAACACGACCCGATAGGATGCGAGTGGGGTCCAATGGTTGCTTTGCAAAATTTGCGCGAGCCAGCCACCTGTCAGGGCGCCGCTGGCCGTCGCCAATGAACCGACCAGGGCATACCATGCGAAAAATTGCGTGCGTCTTGCGCTGGGAATGAGTTGAGTTAATCCTGCCTGTTCAATGGACAGAAATGGGCCGATCTCATTTCCGCTGGGACTGATGACGCCGACAATGGCTGCGATGATCAACAGGATGATATTCCGGGTCAAAACAAAGGTGGCGCCTGCTCCCATCATCAACAAGGCTCCCAGTATCAAGGTGCGTTTTCTGCCAAAGCGATCGGCGGACGTGGTCAGCCACAATGAAATGACCGCGTCGCCGGCCAGGGTGAGCGTAAACAATAGCCCGATCTGTCCTTCCGTGAGGCCTGCTTCGGCAAGATACAGCGCCAGTACAACAGATAGGAAGCCATAACAGAATAGACGGACAACACGCGTCGAAAAGAGAATGGTGATATTAGAGGTCGGATCCTTCATCGGATGCCATGCCAGGCTGCGTAACCTATCCCAATGATAATTGCGCTAATCGCCACTCGCGCCACATCAACCCTGAAAAAGGTAATGACCGCGAATGCAAGGATGGTAATGACCATGCTCGTTGTGCCAATGAGCGTTCCGGGGATCAGTTTAAGCGATACCACGAGGATAATCCCAACTACGGCCGCGCTGACTCCTGATAAGAAGGCCTGAATAAAACGATTGTTCCGTACTTGCTCGATATAATGGGCTCCTATAATAACAAAAATGAAAGATGGTAGAAAGACGAAAAACGTGGCGATTACTGCGCCCGCAATTCCACCCGCCAGATAGCCGACGAATGTGGTGAACAGCATAAACGGTCCCGGCGTTGCGACACTTAGCGCTACTCCGTCTAATAATTGTGGGGTGGTTAACCAGTGATACTGATCCACGGCACCCTGTTGTACGAATGCAAGTGATGCATACGCGCCGCCAAAACTGAATAGACCCGTTTTAAGAAAAAGCCAGGCCATTTGCAGCCACCTCTCGTCAATATATAGCAGAGAGCTCGTCAGGCTCACGACCAATATAGGCAGCCTGCCCGGCACCCTCTTGAGGCGAGGTAAGCCTTCGGTAAAAAGCAGATTCACAAGCCCGGCGATCAGAAGTACGATCAGGAAGTCAACCCTAAAGAAGAGCATCGTTACAATGGCGCCAATCAGGATTACAGCGAGCCAGGCATTCTTGATGGCAGCTTGACCCAGCCGGATGATCCCCGCCGCAATGATGCCAAGCACCGCAGGCTTCAAGACATACAACACATCATTGACCTGCGGCAGATTGCCGTAGGTCACATACAAACGGCTGAGAATGAGCATCACGAAAGCGCCAGGAATAATAAAGGTCAGCCCTGCAAGAATCGCTCCGAGGACACCTTTCTTAAGATAACCCACATAAATGGCAAGTTGCAGGGCTTCGGGTCCTGGCAGCATATGGGCAAAGCCCATGATCCTGACAAAGCGATCTTTTGACAACCAGTGACTGCGCTCCACCATCTTGTTATACATCATCGTAATCTGAGCGACTGGCCCACCGATATTGATGAAGCCCAGGAGGATGAAGTATAGAAACACCTCGCGCACCCCAGGCATTTGTTCATCCGGGCCCTGACTGGAAGATCTCTTTTGCTCCACATTTACTCCTAAAGCGATCGGTCAAAATAAATGCCGGCACGCTGAGACTCGGATAAAAAAGCATACACTTTGTTGTGAGTTGCGTTGAAACCGATCGTATGTGCACCCTTCTCCGTGGAAACCATATCAATGCGCGTGAGCGAATCTGTGTCAAATAAATCAATTACGCCCGGATCTCCAACCGCCACATAAAGATGCTTCAAGGTGGAATTGAAGAAGATGACATCTGGCGCGCCGGTCAATTCTGCTTCGAGAAGGATCTTTCCCGATAACGTATCCACCGCGAACAGCTTCCCGGCATCGCACGCACAAAAGAGTCGATTCGTTGCTGGATCGAAATCAAGTCCGTGCGGGCCCTGGCTCTGGATTTCGATCCAGCGAGCAACGCGTGTTGGATGAGCTGATTCCACTACCGCGATCTGAAATGGGTCAGCAAGATTGATATAAAAACATTCCGTGGCGGGATCGAAGATCGTCCAACGCGTGCGACCAGCAACAGGGATGCTGGAAACTAGCTTTTTCTGCACGACATTCACGATGGATACCGAGAACGATCCAGCGATATCAGGATCGCCAACATTGGCCGCCAGTAATAACCCGCGCTTGGGATCAAAGGACAGACCGTTTGGATGGATTCCAACTTTGATTTTGGTGATTTTTTGTTCCTCACCGATTTGGAAGATGCCAACAGTGTCTTCGCCTCGATTAGAAGTGAACACCAGATTATGCTCATCGGAAATAAGCGCCCCCGCTATCCCAGTCAAATTCGGAATAGACCGCAGGTAACGGTCGGAATTGCAGTCAATGACATCCAGTGCATTGTTTGCCGTATGGGCCACATATAATTGACTGCTGGCGCGATGAACTGCGGCATGATCAAACCCGCCTGCCCGTTCATGAGCGGGCAGGTCAAGGT
>DATGYJ010000091.1:0-6875 GCA_035298105.1 Anaerolineales bacterium
TCTTTTTCCTTCACGGTTTGATCCGCAGCCGCGGAGGGGGCAGCTTTTGCTGCGGTCTGAGCTTCGGCCAGTCTCTGCTCGGCAATGGCGAGATTCTCCTCGGCGGTGATGACTTCCGGGCTGAGCAGATATTTCAGCCACTCATGGGCGTAATATTCGGTATCTTGTGCAGTCGCTATTTCATGCTGAACCGTGGCGATGGAGGCCGCTGAGGAGAGTTCCTGTAGAGCCTGTTGTGCCTCGCCGTACTTCATTTGAAGGAGCGTATCGTCCAGTTGCGCCAGCACCTGTCCCGCCTTGACCTGATCGCCGACTTTTACTGAAACGTCTTTAACCTGTCCGCTGGTCTGGAAACCAAAGGTGGCGTCCGAGTTTGCGATCAGCGTTCCCTTCCCGCTGGCCGATAAGATCAGATTGCCACGCTGGACGACAGCTGTTTGTACTTGTGCAGCGGTTGTAGTTCGGGAAGCCGCAGAAACTTTGGAATAGTAGGCGTAGCCTCCTGCGGCTGCAAGGATGAGGGTCGCTGTTGCAATCCAGAGCGTTTTCCCTGTGAGGAATGATAAGAAAGTTCTTGGCTTGGTGGTCAATTGAGGAAAACCTTTCGGTCAATCGTCGTAATTTTTCTGCTTGAAGTATATGAAAGGAGTGTCAAGATACGGTTGGGGAATTATGAAGATATTGTGGGGATTAGTAGTTTGGCTGACCTGCGCCACACCTGCCGGTTGAGAGAAAGCCCCTTGAACGAGGATGATCCCCGCCTGGGGCCCTGCCGTTCAACACGGGGCGACGCATTGTACAATACTACCCCCCAGATATGGCGGTATAAAAATGCGGATAACCAGCGTTTCTTTGAAAGCCTGCCTTCGCTCTGAACTCGCTGTGAACTCGCTCTAAACTCGCTTTGAACCTTATATCAAAATGACCCCCAAATATGGCAGGTGGCTTTTGAGAGATTGGAGAGTGGAAATGAGGGAGCAGCGGTCAGGGGATCGGGGGTTAGGGGAGAGGCAGGTTTGCGCTGAGGACTTCGAGGTCTCCAACATAAGACATTTATCCCACCTGATTCCAATTAGACCTTGATTCTCAAGTATTTTTCCCTTACAATAGCGCGCAGATTGACCGGGTAAGAGAGACCATGCGGTGAGGAGAGGCTGTGAACGAGAATCGTATCAAGCAAGTACTTGAGATTGAAAAACGCGCGCAAGAGACTCATGAAGCGGCGCTGAAGGAAGCGCAGCAATTGCCTGTCGCGGCTGAGCAGGAAGCCCAGGCGCTGATCGAAAAAGCCAGGGCGGAAGCTCAACAACAAGCGCGCGAAATGGTAGCCGGGGTGAAGGCGGAGGAAGAGAGCGCCCGTATTTTGTCGGAGGTCGAGGAAAAGAATAGGCAGTTCGAAGCACTTTCCACGAGCAACCTTGATCGTGCGGTTGCCTATGTGCTTGAACGTGTCATTGGTGGGGCTTAATTTATGGCCGGTGGTGTCGCAGGCTACGCGGCAATCAGCGCGCGCGTCAGGGCGATGTATGCTGATTTGCTCACCCCCCAGGATCTGGTCCGGTTGAGTGAGGCGCCGGATTTCCTATCCTTGTTCAACTTGCTAAAAAGCACGGCCTATGGACGCTATCTTGAAGGGCTCAAAGATAAAGATATCAACCCCCGGCGTGTAATTATCCAGATCAAGAAAAAGCTGGCGGATGCCTATAACAGCGTCATTCAAATGGCGCCGGTCGAGACGCGTCCGTTGGTGAAGCAGTTATATCGTTATTACGAAGTGGGAAATCTTAAGGCAGTCTTGCGTGCGATCGTGACCGTTTCCTCATGGAATACTGAGACAGCTCTCTGGGAGCGGGTGCGCGATGTGCTTTTCCCTCTCGGTCCGGCTTCCGTGCTGCCCGAGCAGGCGATGGTTGAATCGGGCAGTGTGGCTACAGCTGTGGATATGTTGCAGGGCACACCGTATGAGGAGACCCTTTCATTTGCCATGAAAAGGTACTCATCCGAACAGAACCTCTTTCCGATTGAGGTGGCGCTGGATTTAAATTATTGGCGCCGTCTCTGGTCAGAAGCGCAAAAATTGACGGGTCAGGATCGCCAGCACAGCGTCCGCATTATTGGCTCTCTGCTTGACATGAATAACCTGATGTGGGCAATCCGCTACCGTGTTTATCATAAACTCTCTGAAGAGGAAGTGATCAACTATACGTTACCTTTCGGCTATCGAGTCCACGATTCAGATATCCGGGCCATCGCAGCCGGCGTCGATACCGCCTCGGTGGTCAATCGCACCTTCCCCGGGCTTCCCGATGTCAATGCTCTGCTTGAGAATCCTCAGACCGGTTTGCCAAAACTGGAAGTTCTGCTCAAGCGCCGGATCATGGAAGAATGCCTGGCAGCTTTTGTGGGAAACCCATTCCACATCGGACTCCCACTCGCTTTTTTGGTGCTGCATGATTTCGAAGTGCAGGATTTGATCGTTCTCATCGAAGCGAAGTCTTCAGAAATGCCAGAGGAGGAATATCGCCCATTCTTATTGAAAACAAATTTGCTCCCTGAGCATTAAGAGAACGTCCCGAAGGCTTGTCCTAACTGCCCGCCAGGGATCACCGAAGGGTTTGATTGGATTGAGTCTGTCATGCGAAAAAACCTTCGGGACGGTGCATAAAGAGTTGTCCTGTGCTTGGCCGCTTAAGCATATAAGATTTAGTGAGTGGACCGATAATCTTGTTGTTACTATGGAGATGATATGTTTTTTCCGGAAGCCATGACTGAAGTTGAATTGATCGTCCCCTCCAAAGACCTTGTGGCTGTGACGAAAGTATTGGGGAAACAGGGAATTTTTCATCAAATTGATAGCACCTATTTGGGCCTGGAAAACCTGGGGCCGAACACCTGGCAGGAAAAGGCCGCCAGTTATGCCACGCTCGAACGCCGGATCCAGGTGATCATACAGAACTTGAATCTGAAGGAAGAATATTCTGGAAGTACGACTTTTGACTCAATCGCCGATTTAGAGCCTTTGCAGTCGGATGTAGATCGGATTGAAGGGGATGTCAAGCAGACCACTGATCAACTGAGTGCTGAAAAGAAGACCCTGGAGCAGCTCGAAAGCCAGCTCAACCAATTGGAACCCATTGCGAATACGAATGTTGAGGTTGGGGCATTGCGTAAATCCAATTATTTACATTCGGTGCTGGGGATCATTCCTGCTGAGAATATCAGCAGGCTGGAAACAAGCCTATCCCGAGTCCCGCATGCCTTCTTTACGTTGCGTGAAGATCCCAAAAGACCTGTAGTCTGGTTGTTGGGTCCCCGCAGTAACTTAGACGTCCTTGAACGTGCGGCGAAAAGCGCCTATCTGAATCCGCTCGTCCTGCCGGAAGAATTCGAGGGCACCCCGGCAGAGATCACCGCATCGCTTCGCAAGGCGATTGAGGCCTCAAAGCAGAAAATCTCAGATTTGAATGGCACGCTGGCAAAGCTGGCTGAAGCCCACAAGCAGGAGTTGCAAAAATTATTTTGGGATGTTCATGTGAGCCGGCTGATTGCCGATGCGATTGCGCGCTTCGGACAGCTCCGCCACACCTATGTGGTGGTGGGCTGGGTTCCGAGCACGAAACTGGAGGCCTTAACGCAGCGTCTCAAACAGGCCTCCAAAGAGATCTTGATCGAGGCGAGACCGGTAGAGCCGGCCGGGCAGCATCCAAATGTCCCGGTATCTCTGCGAAACCCTGGCTTCCTCAGCCCGTTTGAATTGCTGGTAAACACCTATGCGCGCCCTCGTTACGAGGAGATCGATCCCACCATTCTGATCGCAGTCACCTTTCCGCTGCTCTACGGGGCCATGTTTGGCGATGTAGGCCACGGACTTGTGCTGGCTGCCATTGGCTGGTTCTTGTCCAGGAGGACGACCCTGGGCGGGCTCCTGGTTGCTTGTGGCCTAAGCGGCATGATCTTTGGTTTCCTTTATGGTAGCATCTTTGGTTTTGAAGATATATTGCCAGAGCATCCTTTTTTCGGAAAATTCGTTCTGATCCAGCCAATTCACAATATCCTCGCCATACTTGCTGTTGCTGTCGGAATAGGACTTGTGCTGCTCACACTTGGTTACCTGTTGAATCTTTACAATGCCTTTAGAGCAAAAGATTGGGGCAGATTCTTTTTTGACTCCAATGGGCTGGCCGGATTAGTCTTTCATTGGTCGTTTCTTGGGATCTTTGCGAGCGCTCTCGTACCAGGTTTTCCAATTCCGACAATCGTCTTCGTTATTCTGGCAGTCGTAAGTGTGCTGCTTTGCGTTGTGTTTTCCGAGCCGTTGAGACATTGGATGGAGGGCCATTACCCGCTGATCGAAGGTGGCGTGGGAATTTTTATCGTCCAGGCTGCGGCGGAATTGCTCGAGAAAATCATCAGTGTGTTCAGCAATACCCTCTCGTATGTCCGTGTGGGTGCCTTTGCCATCGTTCATGCCGGGTTCAGCAATGCAGTCTTTGTCATTGCAAGGTTGTTGAGCGGCGGGCATGAGGCGGGGTTGATCTACTGGGTTGTAGTTGTACTTGGAAATCTAGGCGTCATTCTTTTGGAGGGCTTCATCGTCACCATCCAGACGATGCGTCTCCACTATTACGAATTCTTCAGCAAGTTCTTTAGAGGCGGAGGCTCGGCCTATGAGCCGCTGTCCCTGGCGAGTACAAGAGAAATAACAAAATAAAACTTCATATCGAAAAAGGAGAGAGATGAAATGTTGAAAGTAATTATTGTGACCCTGGCAACCCTGATACCTCTGGCTCCATTTGTCATGTATTTGGTGGCCCAGTACAGCCATAACCCTGTGAAAGCCGCCCAGAATTTGGTTTTTGCCTTCAAGGGTTACAACTTTTTTCTGGTTTTGATGGCGATGGGAATTGGGGTGGTCTGGCTGATTTCGCCTCAGACAGTCTACGCCGCGGGGATCGTTGCACAGGCCGCGGCAGCTGATCCTTATGCCTCACTGGCAGCCGGCGTCTCGACCGGCCTGGCAGCCCTTGGCGCTGGTGTGGCGGTGAGCGGTACCGGGGCGGCCGCGATCGGTGCCATTGCTGAGAAGCCCGAGGCCCTGGGGCGTTCACTGATCTTCGTGGGTCTGGCAGAAGGTGTTGCTATCTACGGTCTGCTGATCGCCTTCCTGGTCCTGTTCCGGTAGGAAATATGAAAGTTCTGGTGATTGGTCACCCCGAGGCTGTGCTGGGTTTCTCTCTCGCAGGAGTGGGTGGGCGGGTCGCTACCACGGCCGATGAAGTCAATCAGGCATTGGATGAAGCTCAGGCCTCCCGGGATGTGGGCATCATCCTTGTGACCCAGGATGTAGCTGAGCTAATCCCTGCCAGGATGGAACATCTCAAACTCCGCAGCACCGTTCCGTTGGTTGTAGAGATTCCGGCTGAAGGCGGCGCGCCGGCAGGTCAAGCCTCGCTTGGTGAAATCGTTCTGCGCGCAATCGGGATACGGTTGTAACGTGCTGCTTTGGTGGATTGGCACATCCAGAATATTTTGGCGGATTTGCCAATCCAGCACAGCAATTAGAATAGATTGGATAGTTTATTTATGAAAACTGATGTAGAAGATATTGAGATGCTGGAACGGGCCATCCTCGGCGAAGCCCAGGACGCAGCCGAGCAAATCAGAGCTGAGGCAAAAGTAAAGGCAGAGGCAATTCGCAAGCGCGCCCAGGAACAGGCCGAGCGGGAACGCAAATCCATCCTTGACGCCGCCAGGCAGGATGCGGAGCGCCTGCGCGGGCAGGCGGCTGCCACAGCCCAATTGAAAGCCCGTTCCCTCCAACTGGCCCATCGTGAGCAGCTGCTCGAGCGCGTGTTCAAGGCTGTTAAAGAAAAACTGCCTGAAATTCAAAAGCGTCCTGATTACGATCAGATCGCCACGATGTTACTGCGCGAAGCCCTGGTGCAATTGCGGGTCGATAAGGCTGAGATACGCGCAGATAAAACGACACAAAATTTACTTGAGAAAAAGGCGCTGGCTGAAATTTCCAGCGAACTGAAGGGACAGTTCACAATGGGCGAACCCTTAGAGGAGGGGATTGGAATCGTTGTGGATGCGGCCGATGGAAAATTACATTACGATAATACCCTGGAGACCCGGCTAAATCGGTTGCAGGGTACCCTGCGCTCTTCTGTGCATAAATTGTTGATGGGAGAACAGTCATGAGCGATCAAGTTGGAATCATAACCTGGATCAGCGGTCCCGTTGTCCGGGCGCGCGGATCCCGTCATATCGGTATGCTGGAGCTGGTGGAAGTCGGTGAGGAGCATCTGGTGGGTGAAGTGATCGGTCTGGATGGCGATATTATCACGGCTCAGGTCTATGAAGAAACCTCGGGGATGCAGACGGGCGCGCCGATCTTTGGCACGGGCTTGCCTTTGTCAGTGGAACTGGGACCCGGGTTAATTCAAAGTATTTACGATGGCGTGCAGCGCCCGCTGCCATTGATCGAAGAGGCAATGGGTTCATTTATCAAGCGCGGTGCACGTTTCGACCCGATCAGCCGCGAGAAGCGCTGGAAATATACATCGAAGGTAAAGGTCGGCGATGAAGTCAAAGGCGGCATGATCCTTGGCGTCGCGATGGAGACAGAAACCTTTGAACATCGCGTGATGGTCCACCCGGATGATGCCGGCACGATCACCTGGGTTGCCTCTGACGGTGAATACACGGTCACGGAGCCTATCGCCAGGCTTAAAGTTGGCAAGCAGGAAAAAGAATTGGTGATGCTGCAGCGCTGGCCCGTTCGCCGGGCGCGCCCCTTTATCAGGCGCCTCGGACATCACATCCCCTTGATCACCGGTCAGCGCATTTTGGATACCTTCTTCCCCGTTGCC
>DATGYJ010000092.1:0-5039 GCA_035298105.1 Anaerolineales bacterium
CCTGACCCCACAACC
Source organism: Anaerolineales bacterium (assembly GCA_035298105.1). Lineage (GTDB taxonomy): Bacteria > Chloroflexota > Anaerolineae > Anaerolineales > Villigracilaceae > Defluviilinea. Next base: position 16 of record DATGYJ010000092.1, read on the forward strand.
CTCATTGATCCGATCTCCTCCCAGGAGCTGCGCAGCGCAGTTTTGGGGATCCTGCAGGAGTGGTGGTTCCCCATGCTCGACGATCCAACCTGGCTGCGCCAACACGAGAGCAATTACCATGGCTTCACGGTCATTACCATGTGCCGTGCGCTGCATGCTTTGCAGCATGGAACCATCGTTTCCAAACCGGTTGCTGTCCAATGGGCCAAAGATCATCTTGGAGATCAATGGCATACATTGATCGATCAAGCTATAGCTTCGCAATACGGGGGACACTCTGAATTTTTAGATGAGACACTGGACTTCATCCGCTTTACGCGAGAACAAATCCCCGGATCCGAGAGATTTGCAGGAGATGCCTGGAATGCACAAAATTCACCTTGACACAGACCTGGGCGGTGACATTGACGACCTGTGCGCTCTGGCAATGTTGCTGTGCTGGTCAGAGGATCTCCAATTCACCGGCATCACCACCACTGCCGAGGCCAACGGCAGAAGAGCCGGCTATGTTCGCTATGTTTTGAGCCTGGAAGGCAGAAGCGATATTCCGGTCGCCTCGGGGGCGGATGTCTCAGGAGGCTTTTACCGCTACCCTGAATTCGGTTATCCGGATGAGGAGAGGTATTGGTCTGCGCCAATTGTTCCGTCACCAAATGATTTGGAGAATGCGCTCCGCCTTTTGAAACGAAGCATTGAACAAGGCGCGACCATAGTTGCCATTGGGCCCTTTACGAATCTATATTTGCTCGACCTTGAATACCCTGGCATTCTTAAAGATGCGCATCTCTTCCTGATGGGCGGCTGCATTTACCCAATTCGCACTGGCTTCCCAGAGTGGACGAATGAAATGGATTGGAACATCCAGGTAGACGTCCGATCAGCAAAACATGTGATCGAGAATTCAAATCCCACGCTGATCCCACTCTCCGTGAGTGTGGAAACTGCGCTGAGAAGGGCATATCTGCAAGATTTGCGAAGGGCAGGAGCCGTGGGAGGGTTGATTGCCAGACAAGCTGAAGCCTTTGCGGTCGACGAGCAGAATGAAGCCAGGTATGGACAGACCTGTGCCGGATTGCCTCACGATATCATTAACTTCCAGCACGATCCGCTGGCCTGTGCCATTGCGCTGGGCTGGGACGACGGCGTCGAAATAGAAGAGCTTCCTTTGTTATTGGAACAAAAGGATGGATGGCTCACCGAGCGCATCCACTCTTCCGGAAGACCGATCCGCGTAGTTACAAAAATCAATGCAGAACACTTCAACGAGTTTTGGATCGACAAAATTATGAAAAGGACCTCATAGATATGGACTCAAATCGTTTTCAACTCATCACCCCACATGACCTGCAGGATTACCGTGACCGGGCAAACCAGATCGCAGATACATCCTGGCCCGAATTCATGCTTCACGATCCGGTCGCCAACGAGAACTGGCATGAACTCTTTGATCGCTTCATCGATTATCAATTTGCGCTGCTGGATCAGGAAACAAACCGCATGGCAGCCATGGGAAATAGCCTGCCGTTTCGTTGGAACGAGGATATTTCCGATCTCCCGGAAGGTGGCTGGGATTGGGTCTTCCTCCAGGCCGTGGAAGACCACAAAAAGGGTGTGACACCGAACATCCAATCTGCGATCCAGATTGCAATCCACCCCGATTATCAGAGCCAGGGATTAAGCTCGAGGATGGTCCAGGCAATGCGCGCGGTCGGGGCATCGAAGGGCTTCAAGTATCTGGTCGCGCCCGTTCGCCCCAACCAAAAGAGCAAATATCCGCTCACCAGCATCGACGATTACATCAAGTGGACGAATGAGGCAGCCTTGCCGTTCGACGCCTGGCTGAGAGTCCATGCACGCCTGGGAGCCAGGATTATCAAGCCCTGCCACGCGGCCATGACCATTCGCGGCACATGCGCAGACTGGGAGCAGTGGGCAGGCTTGAAATTTCCACAAAGCGGAACTTACATTATCCCTGGCGCCCTCAAACCGGTTGAGATCAACCTCGAAAAGGATGAAGGCATATATATCGAGCCAAATGTCTGGATGGTTCACAATCTCCCGTAGGGGCAACCCTGGTGGTCGCCCCTGATCAGAACAAACCTCACCCCTACCTGGAACGAATGACCGGCGAATGAGGACCAGAGGATCAGTACAGGATTAGTACAGGATTAGTACAGGATTGTCGGGACGAAAATGGGGAAATAAGGAAGAGAAGGAGCAGTTTTGCCGTGGAAGTACGTAGAGAAAACCCCTTCAGTTGCGCATTTCTGGCGTTTCTTAATAGACTTGGTTCGACCTTGAAAAGTTCCCACTAGTTCGCCCAGCACGAATGCCTGCGCCGCCCTCCTTCGAGGATGCTCCGCGAGGGACGGCGCAGGGAGCACTTTTGCGCTCGCCATGAATCTGCGCTCTAATTTATAATACCTACATGAAGTTGACACACGGCTTTGCCCTGGCTTTCACATTCTTCATCTTCGCCTGCCAGCCGACCCCACTTTCCACGATCAGGGTCATTGACAATAGTAGGATCGTCATGCTGCAAACCGACGAGCGTGTTCCTTCTGCCTTGCTGGAGCAAGCGGGACTAACACTCAATCCAAATGACCGCATTCTCCTCAACGGGCTTCCGATTCCGCCCAATCAGCCAATTCCCAATTTACCGAGTGCCAATTCTCCAATTACTTTACAAATTCGCCGTGCCATGCCGATCACTCTGATCACGCGCGCTGGAGAGAAGCAGCTGCAATCCTCTGCATTCACAGTTGGTGAGCTCCTGGAAGAAGCAGCTACGTTGCTACACGCAAGAGATAAAATCGAACCGGGGTTGGACACACCCATCGCAGCCGGGATGAAGGTCGCGATCATATCGCCGGATGAGCTAACTGTCAGCGTGGATGGAAAGGTGTTGCAGATCCAATCGTCTGCGGGCACGGTTGGCGAGGCACTGGCTGAGGCAGGGATTCCGCTCATCGGGCTGGATTACAGCCTTCCGGCGGAGAATGAAACGCTTCCCTCTGACAGGCACATCCGGGTGGTACGGGTCAGTGAATCCGTTGTACTGGCGCAGCGCCCTATGCCCTTCGAAAGCGAAACGCGAGCCGCCTCCAACGTGCTGATCGATCAGACGCAAATCCTGCAGCCCGGCGAAACCGGGTTGGCAGTCCAACGCGTTCGTATTCGCTATGAAGACGGGGAAGAAATCGCCCGCCTCACTGAAGCTGAAACCATGGTGCGCCCACCCAAGACCCGCATCGTAGGTTACGGAACGAAGATCGAGATCAAGACGGCTGTTGTAGACGGCGTGAAGATCGAGTACTGGCGCGCGGTGCAGATGTTTGCCACATCGTATTCGCCATGTCGTCTGGGTGTTGCTGGTTTGTGCTCCAAGGGAACGGCGAGCGGCCTGCCCGCCAAAAAAGGCGTTGTGGGGATGATTCGAAGCTGGTATAACGTAATGCAAGGCCAGCGATTTTATATTCCGGGTTATGGTATTGGAGTGCTTGGCGACCTGGGAGCAGGCTACCCGGACGGGCGCCCATTGATCGATCTCGCCTACAGCGACAATGATTACGTGGGATGGCACAAGTGGGTAACGGTTTATTTTCTGACACCCGTGCCCAATTCCATTATTTATGTTCTACAATAATGAGTGCGATGATTTCCCAGCTTGAAGTCTAAATAATGAAAAAAAATCAATTCACTTCTTTTTGCCTGATCTTATTCCTGCTATCCGGCTGCCAGTCAAATGCGGCAATACCTGAACCAGAGCTCAGCACGTCTGTGCCCACCGTTGTGAGCACGGTCATGCCAGAGTCTGTGGCTCCACATAAAACCGGGCCTACCACTCCAGTTTCGCCCACTTATGCTCCCGCTGTCAGTGCCGTCCTGGAGGTTGCAACTCCAGATAGCCGGCTCACGCCAAAATACTGGCGGGAATGGCCAGTTGTTCCGACCCTGAGCGACCGGGCTCGTGCGATACTCAGGAATGGCATCCAAATGGGTAACGATATTCATTCCTTCGCGCGGATTGGCGATTGCCAGAGTGAGCCACCAGTTTTTCTGGGAATTTACGGTACCGATCGATATAAACTGCCTTCCAAATATCCTACACTCCCAGAAACGATCGAATTCTTTCAGCCTTCCTTCGAGCGTGTGAATGTCACTGCCAGGCAAGGGTTTGGAGTTTCAAATGTATTGTCGAATCTTTTCAGCGATCCGAAAATGTGCCAGCAGGGCGAAACTCCAGTGGATTGTGAGCTGAGAAGAAACAAACCGATCGTAGCTTTTATTGCCATGGGGACAAATTGGCAGCCGAACAGCTCGGCCAAGTTCGAGCTATACCTGCGGCAAATCACAGATCACTTGATCAAGGCCGGAACGCTTCCGATCATTGTGACGAAACCCGATAATATCGAAGGCGATTGGCTACTCGACCGGGCGATGGGTCAGGTGGCTTATGATTATGACCTGCCTTTGGTAAACGTGTGGCGAGCCCTTGACTATCTGCCCGGCCATGGTTTGGATAAGGATCTCACATATATGGTCCCTGCCGCCTGGGACGAACGCAATTTGGCCGCTTTACGAACTCTGGATCTCATTCGGCAGGAAATCACATTACTCTCGGAAAACTCGCAACCTTGAACACCTGGTTTCCATCCAAGGGCACGGCTTCCGAGTGATGGCACGCCATATGACCAAAATTCAAAAAGTCATTCTCGCCTTCCTGGCTGTGCTGGCCTGCTCCATGGCGGGCCTGGCGATCTGGCTATGGCAGGGAAAATGGCAACAACCGCTGGGACCCGCGCTGCAAATCCCAACGGCAACTCCCTTTCAATTGCCCGCCACCTGGACGCCCGATCCCAGGGTGATCAGAACGCTTCAGACTACCTCCACCGCTGCTTCCGCTGCCAAGGCCCCTGCTGACTCTACCCTCACGCCGAACACCGGCTTATGTGGTGGACCGCCGGTCATGAACATCCTGACGATCGGTACCGATGCACGCGGCAATAACTACACGTACGGGC
>DATGYJ010000093.1:0-10680 GCA_035298105.1 Anaerolineales bacterium
AGCCGATCTTGTTGAGAAGCTCCTTTTGTTTGGCCTCATCAACGAGTGGACCCCTTTCATTAACTTTGATGTAATGATCGTGCGCTTGTGTAACGATGCTGATATTCGTGCGGGTTTCACCGGACACCCAGACGAAGTCTGTGCCGATGCCCAGGCTTTGCAGCCCATCCTGCAGCAACTCGCCTGCCCGTCCGCCGAGAAAACCAACGGCAGTACTCGAGGTTCCCATGCTGCTGAGCAGGCGCGAGACGTTAAAGCCTTTACCGCCGAAATCCACTCGCGCATGGCTGGCGCGGAGCACTGAATCAAATTCCATCGCAGGCACGGTCAGCTCACGGTCAACAGCAGGATTGAGAGTCAAGGTGTAAATCATATTTGTTTCCGAGTCGGATTCAAACCTCTCCCGATTTTTGATGTCAAACGTCGGGAGAGGCCTGCCTCCAGATAGCTAAGGTTTTGCCCACATTTTTTCGATCAGCACTTCCTCAGCCTCATTTGTCCACATCAGGTCTTCCCCTAATTTCGCTGCGACTTCAGGCAGGCGCTCTTTCAATTCTTTAAGCCCTGTCAATGGCAAATTGTGGATTTGCGGGAAGATCACGACCTTGCCTGGATATTTCCCTTCAATGACCGATTCAATCGCCTCTGCCGCCGTTTCCAGCCCACCGACCGCTGCGACCGAACGACCAGGTGATAATGTCCCTGCGACTCTGCGCTCCATCACGGAAGCCTGGTCATCAATTGTGAGACCTGAGGTGCCTGTATACTGCGCGTTCGAGAGATACACATTGCTGAGATTAACAGCCCCCATTGTGCCGGTAGGGACGCCCGCAAAAAACACCAACATCCCGTCGGGTTTCATGACTGTGTCGCCCTCTGCCATCAAAGATGCAACGGGAACGCTGACAACAACATCATCTGCACCCTGATTTTGGGTCGCTTCCATAACGAAATCATGGAACGATTGATGCGAGTTGTTCGGATTGAAGAACAGAATTTCACGGCCATGTTTTTCAGCCAATGGCTCAAACATATCTTTCAAGATTTTCAGCCGCTCGTCATTGACTTCTGTAGCAATGACGAGTTTTGGTCCATCTGCCAACTCGAGCGCGCGCTGGACGTGCATTTGTCCCATCGGTCCGCCCGCACCGATGAAGACAGCCGAACCACCTGAACGCAATTCGCAACGGTTGCGTGCTTCTCCATAGGAAGCAGAAATGTCCATGCTGTTCGTGCCGACGAATGCAATGTAATCATAGTGAAGGCGACCGAAATCCACTTGAACGAGTCCGTCGAGTGGTTGAGTTCCCACCAGATTACAAGTGCCACGGCGTGCGATGAAACGTGCAATCTGGCCGACAGTGCTGGCGGAGGTCGGATTTAACACAACAATATCATCGAAGCCAACGCCATCAGTGAATTCCCTGCTAAGCGATTCGAAATCCGCCGTAGTTAAACCATTCCGCTCGATGACTTTTGCTCCCGTGGAGGAAACCAATCCTTTAACGGAATCTGGCACATCGGTCAAAATGAACGAGGCTGGGGCATTCAATCCAAAAGAGAATGTATAGGCACCGGAGTCACCCGGCTGACCGATCATCCACAGCGTCCCATCTTTCCTGGGAACAAGGCGCCGGCGTTGTGTGTACGCAGCTATCACACAACCCCATGGTTCCAGCAGAGATGATTCAGCATAACCCATGCCGTCTTCTAAAGGCAGCAGGCAGGCGCCGGTATCCGTCTTGAGTACTTCATCGCCGATCAGATGAAATTGGATCATGCCGCCCGGGACGGTGTAGCCATAGGCCGTGCTTTTGCCCTGTTGATAAATATCGGGTTGGATGGCGAGACGCTGGCCGGGCTTGTACCTGTCCTGCAGGTTCCTGCCCACCTTGACGATCGTTAGAGAAACCTCATGACCGAGACGCGTGGGATCAACAGCCAAATTGCGATTGTAGAGCTTCGGATGACTGCCCCCCTGCTTGAGAATCTTCACATCCGAGAAACACACACTGACGGTATCGATCCGCACAAGTAATTGATCATCGTTCGGTTCTGGAATAGCAAATGGTTCAGGCTGACCTGCATGGCCCAGGTTTTCGAGGCCGGCGCCATAAAGATTCCATGCCCAGGTTTTTTCGGGCAGCTCATAGTTCAACTTGCGATAGGCTTGGTATTTTTCGCCCATGTTTTTTCCTTTCGGGGATAAAGCTCTGGAGCGCAAAAGCAAGGCTTTTGCATATATAGAAGCGAGCTTTCTACACTCCAAATTGGCCCAGTTGTTTTTTAACGAGTTCGCGCACTTCCTGCGCAGTAGCACAATGAAGTGCTTCACGGGCCAGTGGTTGGAGCTCAGAGATCTTGAGCGAGCGAACCTGCGCTTTCACTGTCGGAATGGAGGGAACGCTGACACTTAATTCGTCCATGCCAAGTCCGAGCAAAATAGGAATTGCTGCTGCATCGGAGCCAAGTTCGCCGCAGATATCAGCACGCTTTCCATATTTGTGGGCAGCCTCAATCGTCTGGGCAATCAGACGCAAGACAGCCGGATGAAGCCCATCGTGTTTGGAAGCCAGTGTGGAGTTGCCGCGATCCATGGCAAGTGTATATTGCGTTAAGTCATTGGTCCCGATTGAGAAGAAATCAATTTCGGGAGCGAATACATCTGCCATCAGCGCCGCGGATGGGACCTCGACCATGATACCGATTTGCACGGCAGGCACATCCAATTCACGGCACAGTTCTTCAATCAAGGTGCGAGCCTGTCGAAGCTCGGCGATATCACTCACCATCGGGAACATGATGCGCAAATTTCCACAGGGTGCAGCCCGGAGAATGGCACGCAATTGTTCACGGAATAAGGCTGGTCGATTCAGGCAAAGACGGATACCACGTTCACCCAAAAATGGATTCAACTCCGGCTTGAGCTGGATGTATGGCAACGGTTTATCGCCCCCGATATCCAACGTACGGACAATTACCGGCAGAGCTTTCATTGTCTCCGCAATAGCGCGGTAAACACTATACTGCTCCTCTTCGCCTGGCGCGGTGGTACGTTCAAGGAAGAGGAATTCAGTGCGCAATAGGCCGATGCCATCCGCACCCATATGCAAGGCTTCGGCGGCGTCCGCGATCGAGCCGGCGTTGGCTGTGACATCCACCCGTTGTCCATCCTGCGTGACCGCAGGCAGGGAAGCCTGCTCCTTCGCAAAATGACGATATTCCAACCAGCGGCCTTGTGTCAATTTTGCCCGCTCCAAAACATCTGCCGCAGGATTGATGGTCAATGTGCCGTCATTGCCATTCAAAATAACCGGCGTCTTTTCCTCCAGCGCTAGCATGGACTCATCTACACCAACAATGGCAGGCAGACCTAATGCCCGCGCCAGGATGGCGATGTGTGAGGTGGGTCCGCCCTCCACAATCCCAAAACCCAGCACAAGTTGTGGATCAAAAGAGGCTGTATCTGAGGGAGACAATTCACGTGCAATCACAACGACTGGAGTAGTTGGCAGGGAAACGTTATTTTCCTTGAGTCCCAACATAAGGCGTATCACGCGCTGCCCTATGTCGCGCAGATCGGCGGCACGGGCCGCAAGCAGAGGATCATTGAGTGCGGCGATTGCTGTTGCACGTTCATCAATTGTAGCTTTCCATGCTTTAACAGAACTTTGACCGGTTTTGATACGTGCTTGAACGGCCTCAAGCAATTCGGGATCATCCAGGAGTTCCCGGTGTGCCTCGAAAATCGCGGCTTCAGCACCCAACTTTTTATCGGTCATCTGCTGATGAAGTTCAGCGAGCTGGGCCTTCGCATGGGTCAATGCTTCAGCCAGATCAAACTCACCATCCCCAGATCGTGCTGGCAATTTATCAAGGTCGAATTCGACCTGCTGAAAATGGAAGATGGGACCGACGGCAATCCCTGGTGCGGCGCCAACTCCTTTAATCACACCAGGCCCAAGAGCCTCGGCTCCGTGCGGACTTTCCACGGGCGCTTCGATTTTAGTTGGGACAGATCGTGGTTCTGCGGGAGCGTCGTTATCTCCCAGCCCTGCCAGGATAGCTGTTTCAATCTCCGTGATCGCCTTTTCTTCATCTACGCCATTGGCTTGAACAGTGATGCCACTGCCACTCACCACACCTAACGTCAACACGGAAACCATGGACTTGGCATTTGCCCGCTTGTCTCCATGCTGGAGACTGATGTCTGATTTGAATTGCTTAGCCAAATTGACCAACACTTTGGCGGGTCGGGCATGCAAACCAGTCCGATTTTGGATAACTATCTCGATTTGTTTCATGGCAAACTCTGTCAATTCTGCATGGATGTTTGAAATCCATACGGAGAAAGCAAGTTTCAGGATGGCTGTTTTTCGCCCAGATATTTCACAACAATATCCGGATCGTTTGTTGTTAGCAATTCAGCCAGAGTTTCTTCATTGTCAATTGCATCAGCCAGGTTCGATAAAACGCCCACATGTTCATCGGAGGAGGCGGCAATGCCAATCACCATGTATACTTTTTCACCATCGTCCCACTCGACGCCATCCGTTAATTGTAGAACGGAGATTCCGGTCTGTAGAATGTGGTCACGGTTTTCATAAACTCCATGCGGGATGGCAACCCCGTTTCCCAAACTGGTGGACATCGACTGTTCACGGGTCAACATTCCCTGAATATACTCAGGCAAAACACAGCCGGATTTCACAAGTAATTCTCCAGCCTTACGGATAGCTTCTGCCTTGTCCGTCGCATTTGCCTGAAGGGATATTCGGTCTTTAGAAAGAATAGGCATTTTTATCACCTGTTGGGTCTTCATCCTGCATAAGGTGGAAACTCATAAGGAAAATGAATTCCAGCACTACTGAGCCAGGCAGCTATTATGCAATATTGATCAACACCTTTGAGGTCCACAATTCGAAACAAAACTTCGAATCAAATTATGGTTCGTTGGAAGAAATCTCGGTCTTTTCGACCAGTGACTTGACGAGTCTGTCGAAGACCGGATCGTTCAGAAAGTGATTGAAGGCTAGAACAACTGCATTAGGCGCCTTCGCATGGGCAGTTTTGGCGAGTCCTTTATGCACCACAACTACCTGAGCATCAGCCGGGATTTCACGAGCGGGCTTGTGGACGACCACAACATCCGAAATTTGAGCGGCCTTCAATTTTTTCTTAAGAGAGTTCACGCTCATCAGGCTGGAACCCATTCCGGCTTCACAAGCAAATATGATGGTTTTGACTTGCGTGGCAGAAATTGACTGTGACATTGACTTGCTCCTTATCGCAAACCTGGCAGATGCGGTAGCGGTATAATTCTTTACGAAGTAGAGGCTGCCGCATCTGTCGCCTCAAGTGGACCTGATTTAATTTGTGCTTAAGCCAGGGACAGCGCTAACAGTAGAGGTAGCCTCTTCTTCACCTTCGACTTCCTTGACAGGGTTGAGACGCAGGATAACAACGCCAACCACAGCGGAAACCACGGCCCCAATCAACACTCCGGTCAAAACCTGGAAGTGCTGTCCGGGTGGGATGACCAGGAGATAAGCGAAGATGGAACCAGGGGAGGGGGTAGCCACGAGACCCGCACCGGAGATCACAAACCACAAGTCAGCCGAAAAACCACCAGCGATCATGGCCAGGATCATGATGGGGTGCGCAAGCACATACGGGAAATAGATCTCATGAATGCCGCCGAGGAAGTGGATGATCATGGAACCAGGAGCGGATTGCTTGAGCATACCCTTACCAGCCACATAGAAGGCGATGAGCAAGCCAAGGCCGGGACCGGGATTTGTCTCAAGCAGGAAGTGGATTGCGCGACCAGATTGTTGGGAAGCAGCCACTCCCAAAGGTGAAAGCACGCCATGGTTGATGGCATTATTCAGGAACAAGATCTTGGCCGGCTCGATAATGATGGCAGCCAAAGGTAGAAGACGGGCATTCACCAGCCAACCGACTACAGCGCCCGCGGCACCGCTGAAGGCCGACACGATCGGACCAATGACAACATTGCCAAGCAGGATAAGCACGACTGCCAGGATGCCAGCCGAGAAGTTGTTGACCAACATCTCAAAGCCGACCGGGATCTTATCTTCCCACAGTTGATCCAGCGTTTTGATCGCCCAACCGCCAAGCGGGCCCATGATCATTGCGCCCAGGAACATAGGGATGCCAGCTCCGACAATGACACCTATGGTTGCGGCTGCACCGACCACACCGCCACGATGACCGTAAACCAACTTGCCCCCGGTGTAGCCAATGAGCAGTGGGAGCACGTAGTTAATCATCGGCCCGACGATTTCAGCAAACTTCGCGTTCGGAATCCAGCCGGTGGGAATAAAGAGGGCAGTGATCAAACCCCAGGCAAGGATCGCGGCGATATTGGGGATGACCATGCCGGCTAGAAAGCCTCCTAATTGTTGTAACTTTTCTCGCATCTTATTTCTCCTTTCGGGTTTTGGTTTTGCCTGAACTTCAGGCTTCTTCGAAATCTCGGAGACTTTTGACAAGTCTCCTATTACAGGTAACGGTCGGAACGTTACCGGGTAACCTAAGGAGCGACCATCAGCTTAAGAACTGAGTGATGGTTTCAATATCCTCCGGCATAAGCAAGGGATGTACTTGAATCACTTTTGGGTTATTTGCATATTGCCGGGGCAACGGAACAGTTGTAAGGATTAGATCGGCTGAAGACACAAGAGCTTGCGTTAAATCACGGAGCGAAGTGACTTCCAGGTTGCTAAGGTTGGGAAAACGAGCATGCAGGCGCGCTACCAGAAGTTGAGCTGTTGCCATCCCACTCGGGCAAATCACGATGACGCGGTCAAAACGATACGATCGATTACGGATATAGGCTGCTCGCAATAACACAACCAGATTATTGACCTCACTTTGAGGAAGATCTACGCCAGTAAATTCATCCACCAGCTTCGAGATCTCTCGTGCGACTGTGTGTTCCTTCTCATAGGTGTCTGGCAGACTGGCATTGTTCAAGGCTAAAGGGAACCAAAGCTTAAAGCGCTGACGAAAACAGGCCGGAACAATATTATTGAGCAAGCCATTTTGTAAAGTACGATCGTGTTTCATCTTTGAAATGCTGAAAGCCTGGCTGATATGTTCCATCATGCGTTCGCTCAGAGCAGAAAAATCACTTTCGCGCTCCAATTGTGCCGGGAAAGCATCATTGCGTGGGGCGGCCATCATCTGCATTGCGATCCCGGCTATATCACTGGGCTTCCAAATTGAGTTCGACTCCCGGCCTAATTTACTCGCAACATAAGATGCAATCGGCCACATCCTTGCAGATTGCAGGGATGCGAGTAATTTGTCCTCCACCTCAAGGTGATTGCCGTTCTGGGTCCGGTTGGACATAATTGCGAAGACAAGTGCAAGGTGCAGGACAGCATCATCGGTAAAACGACCGCCCAACTGCTCCTCGGCTTTGGCCACCAGACCAATCGTCCGGCGCAGTTGTAAACTGGCGAGATAATTATTGACATAGCCAACCAGCGGCAACAAGCGAGTATCTCCCTGCAAATTAAACTTCAACCCATCTGAGTGTGTAATTTTTGTAATGGGATCATGGCTGAAGGGCGTCTCGCCCCATAACAACTCAGCCAATTCCTGCTGACAATCGTGCTCGGCTCCGTCTATCTGAACACCAAAGTGAGGCTTGCGGATGAGCCTGATGTTTTGCGCTTGCAGCCAGTCTTCAATTTCATCCAAATCTTTCAGGATCGTCATCCGTGACACGTATGAAATTTGTTCCAACTGCGCAAGGATAACGGGCTCTGTCTTCGTCAATAAGAACAACGCCAGCAATTGCTGGCGTTGACTAACAGAAAGAATAATCTGAACATCGGAATGAATATTAATTTTTTGAGAGAGTGCTTGCGTTTGATCGGCCGTCAGATTGATTGTAAAACCGACGCCTGGCAAAACATGCAGGTCCTGTCCATGTTGTTTGAGCCAAACTTTTACCCCCTTCATGCTGTAATTCACCTGCCTGGGAGTGATATGAAGCAATTTTGCCAGTTCTACAGAACCAATTGGCCGTTTGACATCAAGAATGATCTTGAGTATCTCTCTCTGGCGGGTGGTGAAAGTGATCATTGTTGATCTACTGTTTCATGGGATGATTTAGGCCAAACTCTTGAATACATTCTAGGACAAAATATGACCAATAGACACTGATTTAGAGCATCTTTTGCCGGGGGGGAAATGACAAAATTATACTATTTCTAGTTACCTGACACTTTTAACTTTCAGCAATCCTCGGCGGTCGAGTGCCCCGGGCTCGTCGCGGTGTCCCGGGACCACACATTGCATGTGATCTTTCACTTTCAGGCCATCTTTGGTCTCGACATTCCCTCAGACCTGCCTTCGCGTTTAACTCGCTGCAAGTCTGCGAGGCTGTGCGTCACGTATGAGGATACCGGCAAGCGTGCCCGGCTGCCCTGTATTTTGAATAGTGGAGAACGAGCGGAATAACCCGACTTAAGCATTCAGCCACGGCGGACTCGTGTTCGTGCTGAATAAACTAAATTTGGGTTATGCAGAGGGTTATGGCAGGAAAGGAAATGCTTCTTCCAGGGTCGGTTGGGCAGCCGTTCCCCCCTGCGCCTGAGTCGAGAGCGCGCCGCAGACTACCGCCAATCGCAAAGTCTTTTCCAGGTCCCAGCGATTGAGATAACCGTATAAAAAACCTGCATCGAAAGCGTCGCCCGCCCCGATGGTATCGACGATATTGACAGGGATGGATTGGACAGAGATCATTTGATCGTTTGCCTGCAGAACAGCGCCGTCCCTGCCCAGTTTGATAGCTACAAGTTTACTTCTGTTCGCAAGCTGCTTGCCGGCCGATTCCACGTCATTCGTCCCTGTGATGGAAAGTGCTTCGGTCTTATTCGGAAAAAAGATGTCTGTAACTGAAAGCAATTCGTCGAAACCAAGCCATTTTTCGGATGGATCGTAATTGGTATCGAGCGACGTCGTCAACCCAAGTGAGTGGGCGCGGCGAAATAAGGCCGGCATACCAGGCTGAAGATTCGTCTGCAGGAAATAGGAGGCGACATGGATATGTCGCGCCCGGCGAAGCAACGTGTCAGAAATGTCTTCGGCATGTAAGGCAGGCATCAGACCCGGGTAAGTCAGGATCGCACGGTCTGCCTCTTGATTCAGGATCACGCTGAACCCGGTCTGTTCTCCCGGACGAACGATCACGTTGCTCACATCTACATTTCTTTTTTGCATTTCATTCAGCATAAAGCTTCCAAAAACGTCCTCACCGCACACACCGATAAATGCGACATCCAAACCAAGCCGCTTCGCTCCGCATGCAAAGATGGCAGACGAGGAACCGATGGTAAGCGTCGCCCGATCCACAAGCTTTTCAACCTGGCCAAATTCAGGAACAACATTTCCTGAAAGGATCAAGTCGGGATTGATCTCACCGGCGACGAGGATATCGTAGGATTTCATGGTGATTTAAACAAGCAAACAGGTAGACAAGCAGAGATAGGTTTACATGTGTACTTGTCTACCTGTGTACCTGTTTTCTAGCGTTCGTCTGCGCCAATGTCTACTGTGCCACCGCTGATGCGTGGGCCACCATCGATATCGGTTGTGCCCATTTGGGCGCTTGGCAGATTCTCGCCCGCATTGATGGCCGGCGAACCTGCGTTGATATGCAAATCGCCTGTAACGGGATTCACAAGCAACGGATCGAGACCGATCAGGCCGGTTATATCATTCCCCGAGCCGCTTTGATATGCGGCGAAAGTAGTGTAGGTGACGTTCTTCCAAATCCATGTCCCGTTCGAACCGCCGCCTGCTGCAAAATACAGGTTGCGATCAACGACGTTGGCAGTCATTACCGCGCTCCAGCTTTCGATGAATCGCCGCGAACTATTGGCGAAGATGATATTGTTCTTAATGAGGTTGTTGCGTGTGTCATATTGGATATATAACTCAGCGCCCCAATCGCCCTGGGTGAAATTGTTGTAGAGTGTGTTGTTGACAATCACGCAGTTTTCAGTACTGCCGCGCCTGGTATCGTAGCCGCCCATGGCAATACCCGTTTGGGTATTATTGTAGAAGAAGTTGTTACGAAGCGTGATGTAACTGGTGTTCTTACCAGAATGCTCGCTGGCGAGTTCCACGCCCAGGTTGGAGTGATGGACGATATTGCGTTCAACCAGGATGCGCGTACCACCATCCACATAAATACCGCCGGCACTGCGCTCGGTACCGTAGGCGGGATTGCCGTATGAGTTGATGTTGTACACCAGATTGCCAATGACTGTGCCATCCCGGGCACGGTCAAGAGCGGGGTCCGGGTTCTCACCCTCGAAGCCAATGAAGTCAATCCCGATATTGTCATTGTCATGCACGACGTTGTTCGACACCGTGAAGAATTCCACGTTGCCATTCAGCACCATGGACTCGCTCCAGCCAAATTTCCCGTTGTAGACTTCGTTGCCGTCAAGGATGAGGTCATGAATGGAGGCATTCGGGTCGCGCCCATAGACCGCGATGCCATGGGCGCCGCAGCGTTTGCAACTGTTTTCGATGTCATGCACCTTGTTGTTGCGAATTTCTATGAAGGCACCGTTGCCGCGCACCGAAACGCCTTGCGGAAATGCGGATGAGGTGCCGCCTGCTTTCAAGTTGCGA
>DATGYJ010000094.1:0-8290 GCA_035298105.1 Anaerolineales bacterium
CCCATCCTGACGCCTGCCGCTGCCGAAGGGACGACCACCCTCTTCGAGACGCCTTACTTCGATGAGGGCTTCGCCTATCTCGCTCAGACAGGTCAACTGTACAATGAAGCCAATATTTTCTCATTTGGAAAAGTCTATTGCTTTGGTCCCACCTTCCGTGCAGAGAAGTCAAAGACCCGCCGCCATCTGACCGAATTCTGGATGCTCGAGCCTGAAATCGCTTTCTGCGACTTGGATGGCTTGATGGAAGTAGAAGAAGGCCTCATCACTCATATCGTACAAACTGTCCTGCGCGATTGCGCGGCGGAACTCAAATTTCTTGGGCGGGATGTTTCAAAACTTGAGAATATCAAAGAGCCATTTCCCCGCATTTCCTATGATGAGGCCGCCAAGCTGTTGATCGACCTGTACGAAAAAGAGACTGATCCCGACCGAAAAGAACTGCTCAAGTTCGAATGGGGCATGGATTTCGGTGCCCCACACGAAACCGAGATCACGCAACGCTACGATAAGCCTGTTTTCGTTTACGGCTATCCTTCCGCAGTAAAGGCTTTTTACATGGAACCCTGGCCGGGCCGCCCTGAGGTGTGCAAATCCGTTGACTTGCTCGCACCGGAAGGTTACGGGGAGATCTGCGGCGGCTCTGAACGAATCAGTAACCATGATCTCCTGCTCAAGCGCATTCATGACCAGGGGTTGCCCGAAGAAGCGTTCAAATGGTATTTGGAGCTGCGCAAGTACGGTTCTGTTCCCCATTCGGGATTCGGCATGGGCGTGGAGCGAGTCACTGCCTGGTTGTGCGGTATTGAACATATCCGTGAGGCAATACCGTTCCCGCGCACCATCAAGCGGGTATATCCGTAGAAGTAGACACGTAAACAAGTACACAAGTAAAAAAGTCTCCCTGACTAAAAAGGTCCGGGAGACTTTTCGTCCATAGATTGCCGATCTATTATGGGATGATCAATACTTGCCCTACACTGATGTTGTTGATGTTGGCGATGTTATTGGCGGAGGCAATGGCAGCAACCGTCGTTGCAAACCTGATCGCGATGGCTGTCAGTGTATCGCCTGCTTTTACGGTATAGGTTCTGGGTGTGGATCCGCCGCCCGTCGAAGACCCGGAACTACCTCCGTTGTCAGACGGGATTGCTACAGCCACCGGTACCGTCAATTGATCGCCCGTCTTGAGTAATTGCGGGTTCGCATTGACCAGTTCACGAATGGTTACACCATATTTATTAGCAATGGATTCAAACGAATCGCCCGCCACAACTGTATGTTTTTGAGGCGTCTGTGGCGGCTGAGTGACTATCTCTACACCCGCGAATCTGTACAATTCCTCCAGCGAACCATTGAACAAGTCCAGATCCACTTTTGCGTTGATCCCATTCACGATACCCTTCTCGCTATATTGCCAGAACACCCAATTGAACCAGCCGCGTGGCAAAGAGGGTTGCATTCCGGGAACATATTGATTTGGGTATTGTGCGAGCCAGAGTGGATAATCCTTGGCCCAGGCAGGAGGTCCTCCGCCTATTTCGGAGAAATAACTCTGCAAAAAATACTGGCCCGAATAAATGATCGGCTTCTTACCAAAAGCTGCTTCCACCTGGTCCAGCCAGGTCTTGGCGCGTGAGATGATCTTATCCTTGCTCTGACCATCATTCGTTTCAAGATCGAGGACAGGGGGCAATTCACCATTGTCGCTCATGGATTCGACATAATCAATGAACTTGGTTGCCTGCTTCTTTGGGTCAATATTACTGCGGAAGAAGTGATAGGCGCCTCTCAAAAGCCCCGCTGATTTTGCGCCCCGCCAGTTATCATCGAAGGTGGGATCCGCATAAGAATCCCCTTCCGTGGCTTTTGCAAAGACGAAGCGCTGCCCGGTTGCACGCACTTTGGGCCAGTCGATCCCCGAATCCCAATAGGAAACATCAATACCTGGAACCGTTGCCATAGATTTCTCCTTCTGTTGAGTTGTTTTGTTTCCGAAACAAGATTAGCATAAAACGAGCATAAAAGCAAACAGAAAAATTTTTATAGCGCTCTGCCGCTGGTCTCACCAATGTGGAACATGCGTAAGTAACTTTTTATATGGATCTATAGCTTGAAATGCAAATCTAAAGTTAAGTAAATTCTGCGGCACTCTAATTTAGAGCAGTACTTAAGTATTAATCTTTCTCTACCATTGCACCCACGTTTATGGTATAAGAATCTCATCCCTGCTGTGTTCGTGATGTTGCGCCTTCCGTTTTGAGCCAACACTTACTTTTAGGGTCTCTAACTCCAAAAGAAATAACGCGATAGGCCTGAGCCAAGGCGGCGTTTCTGGGTCGGGACCCACCTGCGAAAGCAGGTTCAAAACTTTGCAGCACACGGCATCGGCGGGGAATTTTTTAAACAGAAATCGGGCTGAGTTTCGACTCAGCCTGATTTATTACTATCTTCAGATCAGTTCTTAGGGGCCAGGAATCGTATTACCTGCCCAATATAAATAAGATCGAGGTTGGCTATCGGGTTCAGCTGCGCAATGGCATCTACGGCAGGACCCTACCTAATTGGAGATCACCAACAAAGTATCACCAGATTGAGCTGAATAAGCAATAGAAGGCGCAAGATACCTGCGCACTGCATCTTATCTAAGATTGGCCAATTTTCAATCACCATTTTTTGGACTTGACGAAGCTTTGCCGTACGTGTAGAATCGCCGCCATTGCAGGATAGGTTTAAAATTGAATAGTGGAGATTTAGCGGCTGGGTCCCCTGGCGGGGATCACGAGGTAGAGGTTCTCCCGTGCGAACGGGACGCTAAAGGCTTCCCCTCCTTCGCGCTGACCGAAGGGAGCGAAAGTTGCTCTGCGGAGGGATCGTGTGCTTAGGTCCCGCAGTCGAAGCGTGAGGAGAAGGTGAGGTCTGAAAATCGGATCGATCAGCGGATGCCTCTGGAGTTATCACAGACTCCTTTCTCCCTTCCGAAACAAGCGCAGGAGTAACAGGTTTAAAAAAACTCTGTTGCTCAGGTCGAAAACCGGTCGGTAACGACTGGGACAAGACAGGCGCAGTGAGCCAGGCATAGATCTTTTTGCATGCCTCGCATAAGTATGTGGAAGGGCTGTTTTATTTAATAGCATTGCTATTGCTTAGGGCACGCCCAGCGTGCCTTTTTTGTTTAAGTTTATGAGGACCTCGGAAGTCTTCCGGGGAGCTTTCCTGCCGGAAATTCGTCGAGGAGACTTCCGAGGTCTCCAGGAAGAGAGCAAGAATCGGGTCGGCAGGCAGGAGAGATGTTCATAGAATACAATGAAAAAGGAGAGACTATGAACATGCCAACTGATCTCAAACAACAATCTGAAGATTACCTGCGGATCGAGCAGGCAATCCTGTACCTTGAAAATCATTATCAAGACCAACCTGGGCTCGCAGAGATCGCGGCAGATATCGGGTTGAGCGAATATCACTTCCAGAGGCTGTTCACCCGTTGGGCAGGCGTTAGCCCCAAGCGCTTTCTACAATTCTTAACGAAGGAAGGCGCCAAGGATTTGCTCAGCCAATCCGAGAATCTGCTCGATACTACCCACCAGGTCGGGCTTTCGAGTCTCGGACGCCTCCACGATCTTTTCGTCACCACGGAAGCGGTCACTCCTGGTGAATACAAATCGCGAGGCCTGGGCGTGACCATTCGCTACGGGATCCACCCCACGCCGTTCGGCAAATGCCTGATCGCGACGACAGAGCGCGGTGTTTGCCATCTGAGTTTCGTGCAGACCAGCGAAGGCGATGCGATCGACCATCTCGTTGCAGATTGGAAGCAGGCCAGGATGATTGAGGATTACCGATCAACGGTCTCACTGATCGAGCCGATCTTTGACTTGCATTACAACAACCATGGCAAGCCATTGAATGTCCATCTGCGCGGGACCAACTTCCAGTTGAAAGTTTGGGAAGCCTTACTGCAGATCCCGGCCGGAACAGTGACCACCTACCAGGGGATCGCTGAGCGGATCGGCAAGCCTACTGCCATGCGAGCTGTAGGCACAGCGGTTGGACATAACCCGATCGCAGTGCTCATTCCCTGTCATCGTGTGATCAGCAAGATGGGAGAAGTTGGAAATTACCGCTACGGCGCGCCGAGGAAGAAGGCGTTGCTGGCGAGAGAGTTCGCGAGTATACCGGCGGTCGAGTAGGCAGTAGGTTTCGATATGTCTCGTTTCTCCTGCGATCGATTTGCTAGGCAAATCCTGCAGGAGAAACGGCTACTCGACCAACAGCTTATGAATAAAAGGATTTGAATGAAAACAAAAATCTGGATTGCTTTAGTGGCACTTTATATTGTCTGGGGCTCAACCTATCTCGCAATTCGCTTCTCAGTGGAGACGATCCCGCCATTCCTGCATGCTTCACTACGCTTTTTGATCTCTGGTGCGATCTTGTTTATCTGGCGGCGTGCTGCAGGTGACCCTGCACCGACCGTCAGCAATTGGAAATCCACCGCGATTGTCGGGGCCGGACTATTACTCGGCGGTAACGGGCTGGTTGCCTGGGCCGAGCAACACGTGCCTTCGGGCATTGCGGCTCTTATGATCACGACTTCCCCTTTCTGGCTTGTATTGTTTGAATCCCTGCGGGCCGGAGGAGCCAAGCCAACCTGGCAAGCCATTCTCGGCTTGTTCGTTGGCTTTGGAGGTGTGTTCATCCTGATCGGTCCGGCCGAAATTATGGGAGGAGAAGGAAGCTTCGATACTTTCAGCATCATTTTGCTGCTCCTGGCTCCGTTATTCTGGTCTATGGGATCGATCTACGCCAAAAACGCGGATATGCCCAGGTCCACGCTGCTTTCCACAGGTATGCAGATGCTTACAGGTGCGGTGGCGCTATTCATTGTCAGCCTGATTAAAGGCGAGTTAAACGGATTCAGCTTTGGGCTGGTTTCGATGCGCTCCTGGCTGGGTCTCGCGTATCTCATCACATTTGGATCCCTGATCGGATTTGTATCCTATGGCTGGCTGCTGCATAATGCTCCGATTTCGTTGATGTCCACCTACGCTTATGTCAACCCCGTTGTAGCCGTATTGCTGGGAAATCTGTTGGCAAATGAACCCTTGAATGGACGTATTCTGATCGCGGCCGCGATCATTATCGGGTCGGTTTTCCTGATCAATAGCGCGCGGCAGCTCAAGGTCAAGACAGAACCGTTGCAGGCCGTCGCTGACGGCGATGATTAAACCTTCACACACCCTTTATTTATCCATTATCTGCATCGTGCAGTTGGAAATTCAGAATCAAAATCAAAGGAGAGAAAAATGGACGCAAAAGATCTGATCAAACAAGTGAAGGAAGATGAAGTCAAATTCATCTCATTGCAGTTCACCGATGTGACCGGCGGGGTCAAGAGCGTGGATATGCCTCTAAGCGGTCTGGAAGATGCGCTCGAAGACGGGGTATGGTTCGATGGCTCGTCGGTGGAAGGGTTCGCGCGCATTCAAGAGAGCGATATGCTTCTGCGGCTCGATCCTGATACCTATGCGGTGCTGCCGTGGTCTTCAGCTGAACGGCGGCGGGCCCGCATCTTCTGTGATATCTACACACCGGATGGTAAGCCATTTGAAGGTGACCCACGCGGTGTACTGAAGCGTTTGGTTGCGAAGATTGCCGAACGCGGCTGGACCTATAACATCGGTCCTGAACCGGAGTTCTTCCTATTCAGGAGTGAGAACGGACATGGTGTTCATCCCGTTCCGCATGATACCGGCGGGTATTTCGACTTCTCAGCGTTCGACGAAGCCGCGCGTGTACGGACCCAGCTCATGGACGCCTTACGCTCGATGGGGCTCGGTGTAGAGGTGGGACATCATGAAGTGGCTTTGGGCCAGCATGAGATTGATTTCCGTTTTGCGAATGCTGTCAAAGCGGCGGATAATGTACTGACGTTGAAATACACGGTCAAGGCAATTGCCGCGCAGCACGGACTGACTGCCTCTTTCATGCCCAAACCGGTCTTCGGCATCAATGGCTCCGGTATGCACTGTCACCAGAGTCTCTTCGACAACGACGGCAACAATCTGTTCTTCGACGCCAACGATGAATTCCATATCTCGGGCTGCGCCTACTCCTTCATCGCCGGGCAGCTCAAACATGCCCGTGGACTGGCTGCGCTGGTCGCTCCAACGGTCAACTCCTACAAGCGCCTTGTCCCGGGTTATGAAGCGCCGGTGTATATCGGCTGGGCGCAGATCAACCGCTCGGCTTTGATCCGTATCCCGCGCTACACGGAAGGACGCAACAAGGCCATGCGGGCGGAATTGCGTTTCCCCGATCCATCCTCAAACCCGTATCTGGCGTTCGCAGGGATGCTCGCCGCGGCGCTGGATGGGATTGATAATGACTTGACCCCTCCCAAGCCGTTGAACAACATCAACCTGTATCACCTGGACGCAAAGGAACGCAAGAAGCTGGGCGTCGGTGAATTGCCCGGTTCTTTGGCGGATGCACTCAATGAGCTCGCCAAAGACAAGGTTCTGGTCGATGCGCTCGGGCCTGTGGCATATGAAGCCTTCAACCGCGCCAAATGGGAAGAATGGGATGAATACCGCATCCATGTGACGGATTACGAGATTGAACGCTACCTAGAAACTGCATAGCTGAATGGGGATTGGTAGAGTGGGAACTGGTACATTGGTAATTGGGGATTAGTAGATTGGTAATTGGGCAGACACAAAGACCTCTGCAGGAGAAATCCTGTGGGGGTCTTTTACTTGCTTTTGCAGTTTCTAGTGCACTGCTCCGCGCACAAGCTCCAATATCTCTTCCTTTGCTTCATAGACGCGCACCAATCTTCCATCCTGCATCTGCAAGACGCGGTCCACGTACCGGCACATACGCAAGTCATGCGTCACAATGATGCCCGCGCGGTTATTCTCGTGAATGAGATTGGCAAATGTTTCCACTACTTGAAAGGCGCGTTCGGTATCGAGCGAGGCGGTCGGTTCGTCTGCCAATACAACGGCGGGATTATGGATGAGGGCACGTGCAATAGCAACGCGTTGCTGCTGCCCGCCTGAGAGCTGCGCAGGGAGGCTGTGCAACCTGTCGCTGAGTCCAAGGCGAGCGAGGATTTCTGCTGAACGGACGCGTCCCGCCTTATCCGCTTTGCCATTGAGGCGCAGCATGAACTCCACATTTTCCTGGGCGGTCAAAAATGGAATCAGATTGTTCGACTGGAACGTAAAACCGATCTTCTCACGGCGCAGTTGTACGCGGCTCCTGTCGTTCATTTGAGCCAGGTCCTGTCCGTCGATCAGCACCTGTCCGTTTGTCGGGGAAAGCAGCGCGGCGAGAATGGACAACATCGTCGTCTTGCCTGATCCGCTTGGACCGACCAACGCCACAAATTCGCCGGACCTGACTTGAAATGAGACATGATTCACTGCATGGATGGGGGCGCCGTCCAATGCAAATGTTTTGACCAGATCGTTAACTTCGAGGGCTACCGAATTCATTTACTTCATTCCTGACGGTGATCTCGATACGCGGCGCCTTACGCCAATCCTTGACCACCGGATATTTATCCTAACCTGAGCGCCTTGAGCGGCTCGATACGGACCGCATAAATAATGGAAACCATGCCGCCCAACGGACCAATGAACAACAACAAAGCAATCGCAATCAGGGAACGCGTCCCGTTGAAGACGAGTGGAATGGTAGGGGGGAACCCTAGCGAGAAGAGGTAAGTCAATCCGCCTCCGATGGCAACACCGACAGCTGTTACCACGATAATTTGGATCACTGCTGCCCAACCGACAACTCCGTTCGATGAGCCGATAGCTTTCAAGACCCCAATCTGCGGGACCTTCTGCAAAATCTGGATCTGGAAAAAGCCGCCGATGACCAGCACGCCGATCAACAAAGTAAAGAAGCCCTGGGTCTGGACTGTTCCCTGTTGCGCCGAATAGCCGGGGATGTTAGCGATGGTAGTCGCAATGTCAGCCGCTTCGATATTGGCAACATTCGAGAGCAAGCGCGCCCTGATCACATCGATTTGCGATGGATCACTGAGCCTGATCGCGATGATATTGGGGTAGGGCGTGTCACTGTTCAAGTCCGCATCCGATTGCGGGCGGATCTCTTCCCAGGTGGCAGGAGGGACAAAGATCGTCGGCTGGAAAAGATAGGATTGTCCATCCACTACGCCGACGACTTTGAGCGCAAAGAACTGACGTTGTTGCCAGACCGGCGCGGGCACACCAGAACTCCGACATCAGCCGGCTCACGATGATCCACGAAAGAG
>DATGYJ010000095.1:0-6898 GCA_035298105.1 Anaerolineales bacterium
CTCCAAAATCATTTGGTAACAAAAAGATAGGAATCTGGAAAATGCAAAAACGAAAACTTGGAAACAGCGGACTGGAAGTCTCGGCCATGGGACTCGGCTGCATGCGAATGAGCTTTGGCGATAAACCAACCGACAAGCAGGAGATGATCGACTTCCTGCACACGGCGGTTGAGCGCGGCATCACGTTCTTCGATACGGCGGAAGTGTATGGTCCATTCACGAACGAGGAACTGGTGGGTGAGGCATTGGAGCCATTCAAGGGACAAGCGGTGATCGCCACCAAGTTCGGATGGAAACATGGCGACAAGGGACCCCATCCCAGCGTTGGCGAGGATAGCCGGCCAGACCAGATCAAGCGCGTAGCGGAGGCTTCTCTCAAACGTCTTCGCGTTGAAGTGATCGATCTGTTCTACCAGCACCGTCCTGATCCGAATGTGCCGATCGAAGATGTGGCTGGCGCAGTGAAGGATCTAATCCAGGAAGGCAAGGTCAAATACTTTGGTCTTTCTGAATCAAGTGCAGATCTCATCCGCCGCGCCCATGCGGTTCAACCGGTCACAGCGTTGCAAAGCGAATACTCCATCTGGTGGCGAGCCATTGAACCTGAGATCCTGCCGACATTGGAGGAACTCGGGATCGGTTTAGTGCCTTACAGTCCCCTGGGACGCGGTTACCTGACCGGCAAGATCGACGAGAACACAACCTACGACAGCACCGATATCCGCAGCCACAACCCGCGCTTTACCCCGGAGGCGATCAAGGCAAATCGAGTCGTGATCGACCTGCTGGAACGGATCGCGGCTCAGAAGGGAGCCACCCCAGCGCAGATCGCCCTCGCCTGGTTACTGGCACAAAAACCCTGGATCGTTCCCATCCCCGGCTCACGCAAGATTGAACGCTTCGATGAAAACAACGGTGCAGTCGATATCGAATTGACATCCAATGATCTCAGCGAAATTGAAAATGCCATGTCACAGATCAGGGTGGTTGGCAACCGGTATTAGGAGGGCATAGCGATCATCGCTTCACAGGGTCTGCGCGAGTATCGTGCAATGGCTGGTGCAGCACTCAATGTCGGGGTGACACCCGTCGAGATCAAGGAGTTACAAAAAAATGGAAATCCAACGAAATGGTTCACAACCCTCTGGCAAAGGACCTGCTGAGTGGTTTACCGGCAATGTACGGATCGATCCGCTGTTCCAGCCGAACGATTCTACACGCGCCTCCGGTGCCAGCGTGACATTCGAGCCGGGTGCCCGGTCAGCCTGGCATAGTCACCCGCTGGGACAGACCTTGATCGTGACCTCCGGCTGGGGACGAGTGCAGAGCTGGGGTGGTCCTGTTGAAGACATCCGGCCGGGAGATGTAGTCTGGTCTCCACCAGGGGAGAAGCATTGGCATGGCGCCGCCCCAACGACGGCCATGACGCATATCTCGATTGTGGAACAGGAACCCGGTCAGTCCGCGGAT
This sequence comes from Anaerolineales bacterium, assembly GCA_035298105.1. GTDB lineage: Bacteria > Chloroflexota > Anaerolineae > Anaerolineales > Villigracilaceae > Defluviilinea. The sequence goes on from DATGYJ010000095.1 coordinate 1,471, forward strand.
TGGATGGAACAGGTCAATGACGAACAATATCAAACCAAGTAGGCAGAAAAATTATTGGTGCAGCCAGATGATGCTATTGATACGTGACGATTGAGAGTCTAGGCACAAGGAAACATAAGCAATGCAAAAAATTGTTTTGAATAATGGCGTGGAAATGCCCATTCTGGGATTTGGGGTTTTTCAGGTACCAGACCCTGAAGAATGCGAAAGAAGTGTATATGAAGCTCTGCAAACAGGCTATCGTCTGATTGATACGGCGGCTGCTTACCTAAACGAAGAGGCAGTCGGCAAAGCGATCAAGAGAAGTGGTGTGCCAAGGCAAGAGATTTTTCTGACGACGAAGATCTGGATTCAAGATGCTGGCTACGAACGTGCCAAAAAGGCCTTTGAAAAATCATTGTCGAGGTTGCAATTAGATTACCTGGACTTATACCTCATTCATCAACCCTTTGGAGATGTGTACGGTTCCTGGAGAGCAATGGAAGAAATGTATCGAGAAGGCAGGATTCGAGCGATCGGTGTCAGCAACTTCCAGCCGGATCGGATCATGGATTTGATTGTTCATAACGAAGTGACTCCCGCAGTAAATCAGATCGAGACCCATCCCTTCCATCAGCAAATCGTAACCCAAAAATTCTTACAGGAGAACAATGTGCAGATCGAATCCTGGGGACCTTTCGCAGAAGGCAAAAACAATATCTTTCAAAATGAATTGCTGCTTTCTTTAGCAGGAAAATACAGGAAAACCGTGGCTCAGGTAATTCTGCGCTGGCTAACGCAAAGAAAAGTCGTTGTTATTCCCAAATCCGTTCGGAAAGAAAGAATTATTGAAAATTTCAACATTTTCGATTTTGAGCTCAGCTCCGAAGCCATGAATGCAATCGTAGCGCTGGACACGAAAGCGAGCCTATTTCTGGATCATCGTGATCCGGGAACTGTGAAACGGTTTGGGAATGTAAAGCTTAATATCTAATGGAATTGGAGATAAATCATAATACGTGCAACTGTAATGTATGGCGCTGGGGATGTCCGTACGCTCAAGGTTGGAGACCTCGTCATAGCGCCGTTCGTCTGGTCCGACGGGACCTGCGTCTTCTGTCGGGAAGGACTGCATACCTCCTGTCTCCATGGAGGCAGGTATGGTTCTGATGGCGTCGACGGAGGTCAAGGGGAGGCAGTTCGCGTTCCCCAGGCAGAAATCGTCCCAGAGGCCATATCTACCTTCTTCGACAACGTTACCATCGCCGGCGGGCCAGCCCCGGCGCGCGCCTACATCGAGGAATTGTTGCCCGATGCCCTCGAAGGGCGGATCGAACCGGGTCGCGTCTTCGATCGGGTGGGGCGTCTCGACGATGTGCCGGATGGTTACGGGGCAATGAACGAACGCAAAGCGCTCAAGGTCATGATTGAGTTCTAAATAAGGAGGTTTGATGACAACTTGGACAGCTGATGAATTGAACCGGATTGAAAAAGCAGACGAACTGCAAATCGCCTCACTCCGAAACGACGGCACACTGCGAAACCCGGTGACGATTTGGGTCGTCCGCCTCGGCGATGACCTGTATGTGCGATCCGTCAATGGACGCACATCTGCTTGGTTCCGTGGCCTACAGGCCCGCCACGAAGGACATGTCCGCGCAGGTGGGGTGGATAAGGATGTTACGTTTATAGAAGACGACGATTCCAATATTAATGAACAGATTGATTCTGCCTATCGCGCAAAGTATCACTATTACCCGTCTGGGGTCGACCACATCAACAGCCCCGCGGCGCGGGCCGCGACGATCAAGCTTGTGCCGCATTCATAGCTCAATTCTAAAAGGACCCCGATACCCGAAATGGATTTGAAAGACCACGCGCGTTTCAAAAGGGTAGGAGAATTTTATTCAATAATGTACATCCCTCCTCTTAGGAGTTGATAGGACAGTATTAACCTGATAAGACTCCTTCTGCAGAGGGAGTCTTATTTTGCTTGCAAATTGATTTCCCGGGCTGTATCAGTTGCGCCAAAGGCTCGTTGACGTTCTCGGCGAATTTTCAACTCGTGGCTGCGCTGGATCCTTGTGGGTATTATGCGAATCCTGTCAAACCCTGTACCTGTGCACCGGCGCTGGTGACGAAATATCAAAAGCGGATTTCCGGTCTGCTGTTAGATCGAATTGATATTCATATAGAAGTTCCAAGAGTTGATTATGAAAAACTAAGCGGACATCGATTGGGTGAATCAAGTGAATGTATTCGAGCCCGCGTGCAAGCTGCGCGGGACATTCAACGTGCCCGATTTACCAAGTACCAATTTACCGACCTCGTCTGGGCATATCCTGCCTATATCATGCTCCCGGTACTATTCACCACTCATTATGGGTCTGATCCTGATAGGACCGATCTATACGTCGCCCTGGGCTATCTCAATGGCGTGTTGTAAACAATCAGCGTTACTCTGAATAATCAAACCAAAAAATAAACTCACGCATGTAGAACATGCGTGAGAAAGACGGTAGGTTAAGAGGGACCAACCTTTATGTTAAGACTGTGTCATTGCTGAGACTTCCTAATAGGCGGTCTCCATCGTCAAACGTTTTCTGTCACTTCATGGATTTCGTCGGCGGTCAATCCATGCGCCTCGCGATGGACGCGTTCGGCTGCTTCTTTGTTTGGCGCTTCGACCAGGCAAAAGATCGTGCCGGTACCTTCGTCGAGCCAGTACTTCATGTACTTGACGCCGTACTTTTCCTGGGTTTCGAGATCCTTTAGATGGGCAGCGGCAACAGCCTCACCCGTCGCGCCATCGACCTTTTTGTGGATATCCAAATAGAGCGGCATTTTTTTCTCCTTGAAAATTTTGTTATAGGTTAAGCAGATTGGTAAACGTATGTGCTATCGACAGGATACTTTAGGGTTCCAATCTTCAAACATTCCTAAAGGATTCTCCCGCCAAATCCAGGCATGCAGGATGTACACCCCCAGCGCTGCGTCCAGATGAAAACTTTGCCCCAGCACCGACGGCGGTTGTGTGTTCCCAGCCGCATCCCAGGCCGCTGCGGGTACGATGTATTCGACCGCGTCCAGCTGGAGCTGCCCATTGGGTCCGGGTGCATACACCATTGCTTCGGGTTCCAGCACATTCACCGTCAGGTCAAGACTGCTCGTCTTGATCAAGTGGAACCCCATGCCGCCGACCCCCGGGTTGTTAAAGCAGGAATCCAAGCCTGGGACGAACGTATAGCCTGCAGCTTTCGCCGCCTCGGTTCTGTGGAACCGCGCGGTAGCGGCTCGGACTTGGGCTAACTGAGCTGCTATGGAAGCCGGATGCGCCGGTTGGGCCTGAGCAGGCTGGACCAGGAACCGCAGGCAAAGAAGAACGACAATGCTCACGGCAAAGAATTGACTGAGCCGGGATCCACGCTTAATGAGTTGTTCGATAAACATTCTTGCTCCTTTTGTTGATTTTCCAGTAAATCCAATCAGAAGTATCTGCACTAATATTTTGTCAATCCATCCGTCCTTTCTCTATGGGTGACGCGGCTGTCTCCATCATTGCGGAAGACAACTGTCAAGTAAATTCACATCCTTGCTGCCATTAAATCAAAATAAGGCGCGCTTTTCATCGTGGAAAAATACGGAAGTCGTGAGAAGCAGTACGGATATTTTGGATTGAGCAGTACGGGGAAACGAAAAGCCACCGGTCGCGATGCGTTTGATCGCATCATCCGATGGCTTGTAGAAGCTTGAAGCTACTCAGCAGGTCTCGTCATCGCCGTCCACCGAGTAGAGGTGGGCGACGATTATTCCGTTCGCTTGACCATTCCTTTTTCAAACACCCATTTCCTGACCTGGGCGCGGCTTGTGAATCCCAGCTTGTTGAGGATGTTGGTGACATGAGACTCGATGGTGCGCTCGGTGACAACCAGGGCTTCGGCAATCTCGCGGTTCGATTCTCCCTGTGCAATGTGCGCTGCGACTTCGCTTTCACGCGCTGTTAACCCGCCAAATTTTTCTTTCCTGGCCTGGCGTGGTGAAAGCCCAGATGAGTGCTTGCCGAACGAATTGAGTTCGGCAAGCACGAGCGCGACAGTTTGCTCAAGCGACATCCCGCGTCCGTCTGCCCAGGCCTGACGAAACTCGGCCTCACCAACTCGATCACGAATCACCTCAACCATTTTCCCTAATTCTGCTCTATCGATTGCCGGCAACTGCACCCCCAATTCCTCTCGCGCAAACTCTATTGCACTCAGCATTTGAGCGACAAGATGTGGTTGATCTTCTGTCACCAGGACATGTGCAAGACTCCTGAGCACCTGGAACAATGAAGAAATTTCTCTCATATGCCACAAGGCAGATACCGCGCCTCGCAATAGGCTGCCCGCTCGCTGCAAATCACCCTGGGCATAGGCAATTTCTCCTAAAAAAGATTGGTAACGTGCAACCATACGCTCGTCGCCCAGTTCTTCAGCCAACTCGAGTCCCTCCTCATAGAGCACCGCGGCTCTGAGGTAGTCTCCTTTATTTACAGCTATCCCCCCCAAATTCTGCAGTGTGTGTGTAATTCCCCATTTGTCGTCCATGGCGCGACGGAGAGTTAGTGCCTCTTGATAATAGTGCTCTGCCTGATCAGATTTGTCTTGCCTCTGTTTGATGATACCCAGTGTGTTAAGGACAAAAGCTGCTCGAAGTTGATTCTCCAAGGCGCGATAGTGTACCAATGCTTGTTGTAAAACGAATTCCGCATCCTCTTCTTCACCCAAATCAATTAATGCTATGCCCAGGGCGAAGAGGGCTTCCGCACGGACTGTGGAAGGCGCAGCGCGCGTTAGACTTTCTGCCTTTATGGACCATCTCTTAGCCTCGCGGTCATTACTTCGCAAAAAGTTATACCAGGCGAGCGCCCCAACGAGTTCTGCCCCATCTGAACTTCGCCCATGCTCAAATCCCCATTCGAGCGCAGTACGAATATTGTCGAGTTCCTCATCCAATCGTCGAGCCCACACGGTTATTTCAGGACCGCGTAACTTCGGATCCGCTTCCCTGGAGAATTGGACAAGCCACTCCAGATGGCGCTGATGGACCATTTCAGCTTCGCCAGATTCCACCAATTTTTCGTATCCATATTGCCGAATCGTTTCCAGCATTCGATAGCGTTCAACATCAATCTGTGCGATGACCACTGACTTGTCCACCAGGTGTGACAAAAGTTCTAAGATCTGGCCGGACAAAATCCCCTCTCGTCCAGCCTCATTTGTACAGACTTGCTCAACCGCGTCCAACGTGCATCCCCCTGCGAATACCGACAAGCGCCGCAGCAAAGCCCGCTCCGGCTCGGAGAGTAAATTGTAACTCCAGTCGATCGCCGCACGCAGGGTTTGGTGACGCGGCAGAGCGGTGCGACTACCGGCAGTGAGCAAATTAAAGCGATCATCCAGCCGCGTCG
>DATGYJ010000096.1:0-25974 GCA_035298105.1 Anaerolineales bacterium
AGCCAATCCATAATCCCAGCATTAATGTACGCGGCAATCCCTGGCGAAACATTAGCAAGCCAAATAATGCAACAATTAATGGGATAAAACCAACCGTGCTGTCAATGTTCGTAATCCAACCACGCCAAAAGAACAGAGAAATCCACAGTTGTGGGAGCAGGGTCTTCTCAGCCTCATTAACAAGAAAAGAACCGTTGAATGTTCCGTACAAATAGATCAGGGCGGTCGGTGTAACAGTTATAACAATGAAAGTCAGAAAAGCTCGGTTCAACACGGCTGGCCGAATGCCTTGCTTGAAAATCCCCAGAACCAAAAATGTTGAAACGATGACGAACACACTCCCAGGCTTAACTATGAACGCTAAAGCCGAGATGACCGATGCGATCATCAAACGATAGTTCGATGGAATATCATAATAGCGCAAAATCGCCCACACGCTTGCCAGCATCAACATGATCATTAAGGGATCGGGCTGAAAGGTTCGGCTCGCGACGACCGCGAACGGAAGAAAGAGATAAAAAGCTATGGCAAAAAGCGCGGTATCTGCATCAGCGATTTTTTCACCGATGAGATATAAAAAGTAGCCGCCGATCAGCCAAAACAGTGAGGATAGCAATCGCGGAAGCCAAATATGCTCTCCGCCCAGAATACGATAACCAAGCGATACGATGAACTCCAGGATCGGCGGCTCTAAAATGCCTTCCTTATGCTGGCTGAAACTCGCAACTTGTTTCTCCCACGCCGGGATGGAAGTCAGGCTATTAAAATAATATGCTCTCGCGATAATCAAGGAACGATATTGCCGCGTGGCGTGAAAATCCATGGGCGGCGTATTGATGCGATAGAGCCTAATAGCAAACGCTGTAATGAACAGAAAGCCAATCAGGAATAGCCTTCTATAGGAAACTATTTGTATGACTTGAATGAATTGAACAGGGAGTTTAAGCTGTGTAATGTTCATTCCAGACACCAAACACTATTGCCAGCTGAAGTCATGATCCAGCAATTTATACAGGGATTCATTATGTGGCTGATAGAAATCACGGAGCAGCTGAGCGGTTGTGGCTGGGATTTGGGTTCTATTCTGTGCTACATGGATTGGAGTCCACTCCTTCTGAAATTTGTATTCTGGCAACCCGAGAAAGTCGATGACTTTGTTGACAACGCTTGAGGTCTCATTCTTTAAAGCGCGGCTATCCAGGATCAGAATCTGATCGCGTTTAAAGAATTTGAAATATCGCACGAGTTGCTCATGATACAGTCCACGCCGCACATAACCAGGCTCGAGCGGAGTGTTACAGGAATGTAGCTGTTTTATTTCATCCCGAACGGCTTCATCGAACCCGCGATTTTCTCTGCGAGGCGCATAGATAAGTGGACGATAATCTCCTTCACCAAAGTTGGAATACATGCTCCACGCCGAAAATGCGCGCTCCACCGGATCCCTTAGCAATACAATCAGCTTCACATTTGAATTATAGGTAAAAATGCGCTCAGCCGTTTTAGGATAATAAAGATATTCGGGAGTCGCCTCGTATGTCAGGCGGTGTGGCCCTAGTTCATAGGGGAGTGGGAAATGGCTGTGATACCAGCTGGCTGCTTTGGAATACGTTCGTGGATCGAAAAAATTAGCGCTATTTCGAGAACCGAGCACGAGATGATGCGGATGTTCAGGCCAGTCTGCGAATAGCTCCGGTGTGAAAAACTCGATCTCTTTTTCGCTGGAGGGGATGAGGTTTGGATGCTCTGCCAGATAATAATAGAGAGCTGTGGTTCCCGCCTTTTGCGCACCGACGATCAGGAATCTAGGCTTCGAATAGTAACCGAAGCGAATCAAACCTGCTCGAAGACCCTGTAGAAGAATATCTCTATATCCTCTCAGGAATATCAGAAGTCGGTTCTTCGGCGCCAAAGACAATATTTGATTCATTTTCAACAAATTCTGTGCTCCATTTAAGCAGAGGCCTCACAACTCCCACCATCTCTCCATACCAGCCTGCGCGCAACTCGGCAGCGTCCTGGACATCGAAAGCTAAAATATCTTCCTGTTGATATGCGATGTAATGACTGTCTTTAATAATGGAAAACATGACGTGATATTGGCCGGTAATGAGCAGGTCACCCGGAATATAACATTTGCACCGAAATAGACCTATGGGAGATGGACGGCGATGCCAGCCGGCTTCCTCGGTAGGGCTGCTTGCAAACGCTACGATTCCATGCTGGCTGATGAGTTGAATATTTGGTTCGAGATATGCATCTTGGATCAAGTTCCAAAATTCGAATTCCATCACAATAGGGGTTCGCATTGTAATCAAATCAGAAGCCTCACCACCTTCTCGGCGTACACACACTCGATGGATGCGAACCTTATGATTACCCGGTGCAGTCTCTGGATCATCCCAGACCTGTTCCGTTAGACCCATGAGAGAGGCTTGCAAGTAGTTGGAAATAACCAGCGCGGGCTGTCCTTCATCCACCACCTGACCCTTATGGATCCGTATCACTCGATTACAGAGGCTCTGCAACGCGACCATATTGTGGCTTACGAAAAGAACTGTTCGCCCATTCTTCGCTTCATTTCCTATTTTGCCCAGGCACTTCTTCTGGAAGGCAGCATCCCCCACTGCCAAAACCTCGTCAACAATGAGGATGTCTGGCTCAAGATGAGCAGCTACAGCGAAGGCCAAACGCGTGTACATTCCACTCGAATAACGCTTGACCGGCGTATCCAGGAACTGCTCAATCTCAGCGAATGCAAGGATTTCATCGAACTTGCGTTGGATCTCGGCTCTTTTCATCCCTAAGACCGCACCGTTCAAGAAAATATTTTCCCTACCGGTGAGTTCTGGATGGAAACCTGTCCCGACTTCTAAAAGCGAGCCAACCCGGCCATGGATATCAGCTCTTCCCTCGGTGGGATAGGTTACACGCGAGAGAATCTTTAACAAGGTGCTTTTCCCGGCTCCATTGCGACCAATGATACCCAGCACTTCGCCCGGCTTAACTTCAAAGGAAATGTTACGTAATGCCCAGAATTCCTGCGGGCGATCATTATGCCTTTGATTGTTCAACCAGCGCAGTGGTGCGATTGCAGCGGACGAAATAGCGTCACGCAGCGTGCCGTAGGCTTCTTGCCGGCCGCCGATTCGGTAGCGTTTCCCCAAGTTTCGGACTTGAATGACCGCTTCGCTCATAGATCAAACCACATCTGCAAATTCAAACTCCATCCGCCGGAAATATGACAGCCCACCTATGAATAGTGCCAGGATGAGCAGAATGGAGACAAGCATCAAATTCCAGGATAAGTTCTGCTGTCCAAGCACTGCCCAGCGGAATCCCTCAACAACTCCAACCATTGGATTCAAACTGTAAAGCAGTCGCCAGCGGTCTGGGATGATTGTGATTGGATAGGCCACGGGAGTCAGGAAGAGCCAAAGCTGGATCAGAAACGGGATAACATAGCCGATGTCACGGTACTTTACGTTCAAGGCCGATAACCATAGACCGATCGCGAGTGCCGTGATCAGGGCCAGCAGCAGGAAAAGTGGCAGAGTAAATATCCATACGCCGGGAATCACACCCAGAATCAACATCATTCCGATGAGGATTATGAAAGCAACACCAAAATCGACCAGATTGGACAGTACCGCTGCAAGCGGCAGGATCACGCGCGGGAAATAAACCTTTGAGACCAGGTTCGCGTCATAGATGAGGCTGTTACCAGACCGGCTGATCGCCCCCGCAAAAAAGGTCCACGGTAAAAGGGCAACAAACGCAAAGACCGGGTATGGCGTTTCACCGGATGGCACATGCATCAGCTTTCCAAACACAATTGAAAAAACAACCATGGTTAAGAAAGGCTGCAATACAACCCACGCGACTCCGATAGCAGTCTGCTTATAACGTACCTTAACATCTCGCCATACGAGGAAATAAAGCAATTCTCGATACGCCCAAAGCTCATGAAGATCGAGGGCGGCTAAACCTTTGGGTGGGCGAATGTTAGTAACCGGCCGTTTCGTCATTGTGCTTGAGTCGGCCAAAAACCTGGGAATGAGTGGCCTGGCCATTTTATCTTTTGGCGATCATCTGCCTCAACCACTCAAGATACGCTTGTAAATAGGTTCGCATGAATGGGGTAAGCCTATGTGGGGAGTGAACATGTGGAGTGGGAACACCCATGGGATGCTGATCGGTAGGAGTCTCTTCGCCACCCGGAATCAGCTCGAAAATTTTCCCGTCGCCGGGTAGAAAAGAGATGGGAGAATCCAAATTGTAAATCGTATCCGTTTCTAAGTCTCGGAGTTGACCTTCCAGACCGGGTGCCTGAATCGTCAGCTGTTGATCACTTTGACAATCCTTGTTCACAGCCACAACAAAATGCCTGTTATCCGCAGAGCTGAGCGTGCTGGCATAGGGCTCATAATTGCCTGTGCCAGAAATTGTGAAAAGGTCATCTGTCTTTTGCAATCCCAGTAAGGTATCGCGCAGTGGCAGGATACGCTGCGTGAGCGAGGTAACTTCTGCATAGAGCTCGGGATTGTCGCGCAAGCCTCTCCAACCTTGCTGAGAGCTGTAAGTGAACCAGAATATGCTCTTGGCTCCCTCCCCGATTGCCAGCCACTGCTCTTCCCTGACCTCCGTAGCAATCGGCTCCCGCAATTGGTCAAGGAAATTATGCGTTTGAAGAATGATCCACAAAGGGACTGAAGCTGGCTTATCTTTCGTTACGGTACTGACATAGTCTACAAAATCAAGATCCGGATAACCAAAGCCAGTCATCGCTAGATCACACAAATCGTTCTGTGCCCCAAAAGGGTACACATCGATGAGCATGACCTCGGGCTGAGAAGCATTGAAAATCGGTGCCACTCGATTTACTCCAATCAGGATCGGCATGACCGGACGACTGGGATCAAGCATTCGAAATGCTTCGCCGATTAAGCTGACCTTTTCAAGTTCGTCAATCCCAGGCTCGTCTTTTGTTAGATAACCTTTGAGACTGGGATGAGACTTCCAGCGGTTCACAATCGGATCAGCAACGGTTAGGGCGGTTTCAAGGTTTGCAGGAACTTCTGAGGGCCACCAGTTTATGTTGAGGTCGGCGGTAGGAATCATAAAAACATTGAAATTCAATTCGTCGGAGATATTCAGTAGTGGCTCGTCTTGTTGCGAATCGTTGTTTGAGAACATGACAGTGTCCAAACCGCGTGATTGTAGATCCCCGATCATCGCGCGGAATTCCTCCGTATTCCCACCTAATAAGTTGGAATCTTCCAGCATACCGAGATAAAAAGGCTGATCATTGAGAAGAGATCCAGGCTGGGAAACAAAAGTGGAGGGACTGGGAGTATTCAGCCCACCAAATGTTGTCAATAGAAGAATAGATATGCCGAGGGGTATGAAGTAGATCGATCGCTTAAATCTCATTTGAAATTTCCTATCAATCTTGCTTTCTCTCTTGCAAATCTATGCCGACTTAGCTAACAAGTGCTTAGCCGTATAGAGGCGACGATACCTGTCAAGCTGTTGATTCTCCTTTCCGAAGCAAGTCCAACAGTAGCCCGCGGACCGAATGCAGGATGATGCCGGTAAACAGGCTGAACAACCCACTCAAGCTTAGAGCCACGCTGATTAGAAAATAGCCTAAGGGGATCACCTGGGAGGCGCGATAGATCCTAATGACGGGTAGGGCCAAGACAAGACCGGCTGCGATGAGAAATATGCCCGTCAGCCCAAGAAAGAAGAGCGGGCGATACTGGCCTACCAAATGCATAATTCCATTCAACACGATTAAGCCGTGTACGATTACGGAGCGTTTTGGCTTATCGGTGTAATGAATGGTAATGGGGACCTCAACCACATTCAGCTTTTTTTCAAAAGCCAGGAATTGCATCTCAGATTCCACAGAGAAGCCATTTGACTTGAACGTGATCGTTTCAAGGGCCCGCCGGGAGAAGGCCCGGAATCCGCTTTGGGAATCACTTAACGAAAGCCCTGATGCCTGACCCGTCATGATATTAAAAAAGCGATGGCCCCAAATTCGATGCAGCGGCACACGGCTCGTTTTTTCAAGATAGCGGGAACCCACCACAATATCGGCAATTCCAGCACGAATGGGCGCAGACAGCTGAATAATCTCCTCGGGGATATGTTGCCCATCCGCATCCAGGGTAATTACCATCTCAGGTTCCAACTTGCGTGCGTAGCAAAATCCGGTGTTTAACGCAACTCCCTTGCCTTTATTTCGCTCATGATGCATGACAATTGCCCCTGCTGCCTGAGCAACTTCAGCAGTGGCGTCCATAGATCCATCATCGACAACGATAATCGTATCTACCAGCTTTAAAGCCCTTAGAATTACACTGCCGATGAATCGCTCTTCATTGTAGGCCGGGATGACGACCACAGCCTGGTGATAGGCGTGCCCTGGAATAGCAGCTTCCTGAATTTTTGGATGGATCATTCTGTCGGTCCTCATTTGGAATACCTCCTTCAAATGCAATAACGAAGAAACGAGTTCTGACCCGCTTCCTCATTGCACTCTCGCGCTGATCTGTTTTTTCTCTTATTGCCTGGAAATTGCAAGCTCCGCCTATCCGACATATCGTTCGGATATTAGCATCGACTCTTGATCCGCTTCTAGCATAAAACCCCCATCCATCATGGCAAAGGTCTAACCCATCAGATTCTGGGCCAATAGATTGTTTTATATGGGTACATAATCATCGGTGAATGGAAATGAATACCCAACTGAGCGAACAGACACCGATGATGAGGTCTTGATTGATCTGCTTCATAGTGACCACTCTTTGAGATAGAAGGCGATTTGCTAAACATCTAATCCGAGCTAGAGCAGTCCATATTTTCAACCACCCTTATATGTGCAACTTTTATTTCTATCAGTTATTTCAGATGACCAGCTTTCTCCCGTTATCGAAATCGTCTTTACATCTTGCGAATGTAGCAAAAAGCAATTAAGAATAAGTGAAAAGCGGTTTAAAGTTTGGTTAACATACAACTTCTGGAAAATTGGATCTCTTAAGGAAATTTAGACGGAAGCACTTCTTACGGACATTCAAAGCAACTGCTATGCCACTCAAAAGATGAGCAATCATGGACTAACGGTTGCAAAGTTCTGGATTGTAACTGTGAAGGGGGAACGATGAATATGAAATTTTGCCGCGGAACCGATACAAAATTGAATTAAAGTCCAAATATTCTACCATTAAAATGGTCATAACCGGTCGCAATTGGTCGTAATTGGTTGCAATTGGTCGTAATTGGTCGCAATTCTTGTTTCCGGAATATCCAAAGTCCAATGCTCGATGAAATGAACGTAACGAAACACTCATTTCCGCCACAGGATTTCGCGACAATAAAATTCGAGCGTCACATCCGGCAACTTGCAAGTAGAGTCATTTTTCACCGATGCGCGTATCAGCGTTGCAGATAATAAATGGAATCTTGAGACCGCATTATGCGAATAAAGATTGACGGCCATCTCAGAAACAGTCTCTCACAGAGAAACGGACGGAGGTGGGGCACAAGAAGTGAACATCCAGCGTCATAGGAAAGGAAGGTGCGGAATTGAAACGATACCCTTGCGCACGGAGTGGAAAATGGAGCGTCGAAATCCCCCGCTGAGGAATGCGACAGACCCGAATTGCTTCCAGCAAAGAGTACCGAGAAAGCGGTACAGGATCAGTACAGGATTAGTACAGGATTACCCCAGGATCACCTTGAGATCCCAATGAAATCAGCGAGGGAAATCGGGCGGAAGAAGGAGAGGGAAAGTTACGCGTTGCCGGGCGGAGAAAGCACCGAGCGGGTCCGGTGAACCGTTCTGGTCCAGCGCAGATCAGGCTGTGCGCCGGGCAGCCTCTTCGAACACGGGCAGCAGGGCAAAATAAGTCTGCCTGTACTGCTGATAGGCCTCCGTATAGATGGAGTGCACGGCCGGATCCGGATCAATGCGCTCACGGATTTTGACGATCTGATCGCTCGCTTCAGAGAGCGAAGCATAGTCCCCGGTGCCAACCAATGCCAGGAAAGCTGCTCCCAGAGCCGTTGTTTCCGTGATCTCCGGAACGTTCACTTGCAACCCCGTCACATCGGCCTTGATCTGATTCCACAGCGGGCTTTTCGCACCGCCACCCACGACGCGCAATTGCTGGAGCTCGATGCCAGCCGCCTGCATTTGGGTCGTAATATCGCGAACAGCATAAGCGGAGCCTTCCAGGAGGGCACGGATGAAATGTCCCCGGGTGTGTGCGAGTGTAAAACCTGAAAAGGTCCCCCGCGCCGCTTCGTTCCAGGTGGGAGCCATCGCACCCATGAGGCTGGGGAGAAAGGTCATGCCCTCCGCACCTGCCGGAATGCGCGCAGCTTCAACGTCGAGGGCGGCATAGGTCTCACCTTTAGCAAACTGGTCTCGTAGCCAGCGATAATTACCCCCCGAGACAAAGCCTGGGTTTTCCAACAGCCACAGGTCCGGGTCGGCATGGCAATGGGTTTCCACCAGCCGGGTCCGATCGAAGGCCGGTTCAGGACTGGCTGCGCAGACCGGTTCAGCCGTCCCGGCGATATCTCCCGCAATCCCAGATCGGGACACACCGGCTCCCAGGCAGGCGGCATGCTCATCGCCGCAGCCGATCATGACCCGTGTCTCCACCTCCAGGCCCAGGCTTTCTGCCAGGCTTGGGCGAAGCTTCCCGAGAGTAGCGGTCGCCGGACCGAGCGGTGCCAGCCTGTTCAAATCAATATCAAACGCCTCCGCCATGCTCGCAGACCAGGTCCTGGTATATACATCCAGCAGCAGAGTGGAGGAGGCATTGGAGTAATCCACTCCCAGCTCGCCGGTCAGCGCGTAAGCCATATAACTGCCGGGCAGGAGAAAGTACCGGGCACGCTCATAAATCTCCGCCTGCTGATCGGCCAGCCAGCGGATCTTGGGAGCTACATGGGAGGCGTCCAGGTTGAGGCCGGTCAGTTGAAAGATCTGCTCATCGCCCAGCTGTCCGCGCACCCGTTCACACTGTGCGCCGGCCCGGCGGTCCATCCAGATAATGGCCGGGTGCAAGGGTTGGCCCGTTGAGTCGATGGGGATCACACCGTCAACCTGGGTCGCCAGACTCATGGCACGCACATTTCTGGCCGCCACTCCGCTCTCAGAGAGCAGCTGCCGGACGGCCAGGGTGAGGGCCTCCAGCCAACGCTCCACAGGTTGTTCTGCCCAGAGCGGATGAGGGTAATCAATGGGATAGCCTTCATACGCTTCACAAATGAAGTCGCCTGCTGCAGAGAGCAGGATGGCCTTCGTCCCCTGCGAGCCTACATCACAACCGATGACATAATCCATGGCTTATTGCGCCTCCAGCCAATCGCACACCGTGAGGACATTCTCCTCAAAAGAGCGATTTGGCGCAAATTTCTGCTCGAAGAACGCCGACCCGATGGTGAAACCCCACGCCCCCGAATCCCAGACTTCTTTGATCCGCTCGAAGGAAGCGATGCTGCCGGCAGAGACAATCGGGATCTTCGTGGCCTGGACCACTTCCTTGAGCAGGCGGGCAGCCTCTCCATCATAACGATACGTGAGCAGGTCCAGGCCGTGAGCACCATACGTCTCCAGCTCACAGGCATGAGCAACAATTTCATCAATTTCTCCATCCAGGATGCTCGGATGGCTGTGGACGTGACCCGGAAATGGGTAATAACGGACAGGTTTCCCTTTTAGATACGCGCCGATCGAAGGAAAGAAGACGGTCCCCATCAGGATATCGAAGCCCAGATCGACCGCCAGCCGCGCACCCCGTAAGCCTTCCCCCTCCGAAAGGCTCACCACCTCCAGGAAGGTAATTTTCCCGGCCTTTTTC
The DNA here is from genome assembly GCA_035298105.1 of Anaerolineales bacterium. Classification (GTDB taxonomy): domain Bacteria; phylum Chloroflexota; class Anaerolineae; order Anaerolineales; family Villigracilaceae; genus Defluviilinea. The sequence continues at coordinate 9,882 of DATGYJ010000096.1, forward strand.
ATGGCCGTGACGACAGCCTGCATTTCCTGCGGCGGCAAGCCTACATCTTTGAAGCCCCAATGTGCGATCGGATAATCCTTGCTGCGCTCGAATAGTTCCAGCGCTTCCGGAACGGTCCGGTCGTGGTGTGTGAGCATGACAATCAGTTCTGGTTTGAGGTGTTGGGATGGCATATTTTGATTCCCTTTATCAAAAATTTTTACTTACCTGCGTCCACAATCTATCCTGGTCCCAATGGAGAAACACGAACAAATCGCCCAGGGTGAACCGGCGGCGGATCAGTGGGGCGCTCGTAAATGCAAATCGGACTTCCGTCTCTGTGGGCGGAGGCGTTAACTCTGCAAAGTGCGCCGGGGAGGAGACAGCCTGCAGGATATGCGCAGCAACTTCCGGCGGCCTGGCGAGCGAGGCTAGTCCGGCGTGCAGGTCTGGCCAGTGACGCAATGCCTGCGCAAAGTCAGCCCGGTGAGCCTGCCAGGCTTCCAGCTTGATCTGATAGTCCGACCAGCATTCGGCCGCGACATGCCCGGTCGGGTCCAGGGGGTTGAACGCGGCAGCAATACGCTCCCTCATTTGCGCTGCGGTTGGATAACAGTGTTCCAGCTGGACCTCAGCCGGTTCGAACTCGTTCAGGAATATCTGGTAGGCCGCGGTGGTGAGAAGGGTAGCCAGCGCCACCTGCGTCCCATGCTGGGCCAGGGGCCGCTGCTGCTGTTCGGCGACCAGATCCAGGACATGTGACATCACATGCTCATAGCCCGAAAGCGGCGCGGTGGCATGGGAGAGCGACATGGCCAATCCGGCCAGCGCGATCAGTTTTGCCAGGATGGCTGTGCTCTCGAGGCTGCCCGCCTGCAAGCCTGCTGCTTGTTCCAGGAAAATTTCATCCAGCGGACCCATGAGGGTCTGCGCAAATTCCGTATAGGTCTGGTCAAGCCCCAGGCGGTGAGCCAGCCACCAATCGGCATAGCTGCCAAAGGAGGCGAGCAGATCACCTACACCCGCCACCGTCATGGCGCGGGGCGCGTCCCGCAGGGTTTCCAGGTCGCAGATCAGCAGGTCCGGGTAACGCGAAGTCAAAGTACGTTTGACGCCCTCCACAAACGTAGGGGCCATGTTCGAGGTATAAGCGCTGACGCTGTTGGCCGTCTGATAGACGACAAAGGGTAAGGGCCGGATGTTTTGTTCCTGCTGGTAGACATGACAGGCATGCTTGGCAATATCCGTGACCGTTCCCGAACCCACCGATAGTACCGCAGAATTTGGTCCCAAGTGCCCCTTTACGAAATCGATGTGGGGGAAATCCGTGTGGACCTGCCCGGTGCCATCTGGCTCCAGCCAGAGCACTGCAAACTGCCTGCTCGCATTCTGCAGGGTCTCGCAAATGAGCTCTTTGAGATCCCTGCCCTGTCGCTGCATGGGCGTTCGATCCATGACGACCCATAAAGGCTGATCAGGCTCCACCCCGGCGATGCCCAGCAATTCAGGCAGGCGGTGGAGCGCCCCTGATTCAAACACCATGGCACGGACCGGCAGGTCTTCTCCGGCCGGATAACCGGGAATGCTCCGGATCCGGGTTTTGAAATGAGCGAGGTTGGCAGGATCAAAGCGGAGCGTCATGCAACACCTTGTTCAACAGATCAGGACGGTTGGTCATAATACCCGGCACACCCAGGCTGATCACCTGCCGCAGATCCTCCGGCCGATCCGGATCCCAGGGCCATAAAGCCAGTCCGGTCAATTGGCATTCCCGAACGATCCCCGGGGTGAGAAAGCGGAAATCATAGGAGAGACAGTTGGCGCCCGCTCGTAAGGTTTGGGCACAGATCTGACGCGGCGTGAGACTGCCATCCTGCGGAGAGGGATCGAGCATGGTGGCTGCTTCAGGGTGAATGGCTTTGGCATGCAAGAGGGCTGCTGAAGAAAAAGAAGTCACAATTGCCTGGCTGAGAAAATCCATGCTTTCCAACAGGCGGATCACTGCTTCGGCGAGCGCCAGTTCTTCCGGCTCAGCAGCGCCTTTGATCTCTACACACAGTCGGGCATGCCCGGCGCGGGCCAGTTCGATCACCTCGGCCAGCAGCGGAACCTTTTCCCCCTGGCCTGCATCCAACCGGCGGATCTCCTGCAAGCGCTGAGCGCTCACTCTGCCTTGACCGTTCGTGGTCCTGTCCAGGGTCGCGTCATGGATCACGACCAGTTCATCATCGGCCGTACATTGGATATCGAGTTCCAGGGCGTCGACGCCGGCTTCCAGTGCCCGGCGGAATGCCAGCAGTGTGTTTTCGGGATATTGCGCCGAAGCACCCCGGTGCGCAACACGCACAATCGGATCCCCGCTCATCTCAGCCTTTCAGTCCGGTCAGCATGATGCCGCGAATGATATAACGCTGGAGGAAAAGGTAGAGGATCATCAGGGGCAAGATCGCAATGGCTGAAGTTGCCAGCGCCACGCCGGTAAAGATGCCCTGTGCGCGACCGGCAATGGCCAGACCAAACGTAATGGTATACAGGCTGCGGTTTGAGATCACCAATAAGGGCCAGAGCACATCGTTCCAGCGCCAGAGCGCGCTCAGCACCGTCAATGCCGCCAGGGCCGGACCGCATAACGGCAAAACAATGCGGGCATAAATAGTCAGTTCATTGGCCCCATCCACACGGGCTGCGTCGATCAATTCATCCGGGATCGCACTGATGTATTGGCGCATCAGGAACGTGCCAAAGCCACCCGAGATGAACGGCAGGATCAGGGCCGCATACGTGTCGCTCAGGTGTAACTGGCGCATCAACAGATACATGGGGATCATCCGGATTTCAAAGGGGATCATGAGCGTGGTGAGAAGGATGATAAAAAGGACGGATTTGCCGACAAAGCGCCCTTTCGCAAAGGCGTAGCCGGTCAGAGAACTGAAGAAAAGGTAACCCAGGGTGGCCAGGCCCGTGACCAATAGACTGTTCAGGTAATACCGCACCAGCGGCAGGTTCGTGATCGCGACCTTGTAATTGAAGGTACTCGGATCGGCAGGCCAAAAAGTTGGCGTGCGCGGCATGGCAACATTGGCGGAGCGCGAAAAGGAAGTTGCCAGCATCCATTCGAAGGGCGCGATCATGGCGATCGCTCCGATCGTCATGATGATAAAGATGACGATCTGCTGCACACGGTGAAAGTTGCGCTGGGAGCTCAACAAGCCGCGCAGCGTCACGGAGGGCCGTGCCGGGGAAACGTTTTCGGAGGTAGCCATGTCATGCTCCTGATTGGCTGGAAAACTCACGCTGCAGAAATGAGCGGAAATTCACCAGGGTGAGGATGAGCACGATCACAAACAAGATCACCGCGGCGGCTGAGGCGAGGTTGAAATCGTTACTCTCGAAGGCAGTCTGATACATATATAGCACAATGGTCTGCAGCGACCGGGCAGGCGTGCCGGCCGGTCCACCCAGCATCCAGAGGTCGCTGAAGCGCGACATCGCATCGATCGTCCCGGTGATATACAGAAAAATGAAGGTGGGGCGCAGGCTGGGCAGTGTGATCAACCACCAGGTCTGCAATGGCCCCGCTCCATCCACCACGGCTGCATCATAAAGCTCGGCGGGCACGGCTTGCAATCCGGCCTGGAAGATCAGCATGTAATAGCCCAGCGCGACCCAGACGGCCAGGATCGTGACGGCGGCCCGTGAACCTGTCAACACATAGCGCGGCTCAGCCAGCCAGAGTGGCAGGGGCTTCACACCCAGCTCGCGCAGCAGACCGTTCACCAGACCCCAATTGGGCTGGAAGACATAACTGAAGACCAGAGCCACGGCGACTGTCGAGGTAATTTGAGGCAGGAAGTAGATCGCTTTGAATAGATTCGGCCAGACCCGCAGGTTGTTCAGCAGCGAGGCCATCACCAGCGAAAGTGGAATGATGATCATGAGGAACAGGATGCCGAGGAATGCCGTATTGAGCAGGGCAGCCAGGAAAACCCGATTGCTCAGCAGCCGCACATAGTGTAGCGCCCCAACAAATTGCTGGTGGGTTGCCACTTCGTGGAAGAAACTTAATCGAAACGTCTCAAAGGTAGGGAATGCAATGAAAAGACCATACAGGAAGAAGGTCGGCGCGACAAAGATATACCAGATGAGACCCTTGCGAAGTTTTCTTAACATAACTGCCTCAAGTTGGACTACGCACTGCGCCTGCAGCCCTGCGCAAGTGCGTAGTCCGTGAGTAGAGGTGCTTTAAGGGGCTGGAGTGGCGGCCTGCTGGGCGAGCCAGTCAGCGGTTTCTTTCTGGGCCTGTTCCAGCGCCTGCTTTGGCGTCAGAGTTCCCGCCAGCGCTGCTTCAATCGCGGCTTGCAATGAGAAGCGAGGCTGCGAGGAAGCCCACGGGTAGCGGCGCTCGGCAAAGGCGTTCTGGTTCAGGATTGCATCGGCATCCACGAGCTTCCCCAGGGCCGGGATCGCATCTGCCGCTCCGGCAATGACCGGTAAATTTCCACCTGAATCAAAATTGTACTTTTGTGATTCGGGGCTCATCGTCAACCACTTCATCACTTCCCAGGCGGCAGGTTTGTTCGGGCAGCTGGCTGCCATCGCGATCGGATCAGAGCTAAACAAGCCGCCCTTGCCGTCAGGACCCTGCAGGTTATAGGTCACACGGAAGCGCTCGTTCAGTTTTGGATCGTTGACAAAGGGTGTGAGGTAATAGCCGGTCTCCCCTTCCGGGATAATGGCGACCACGTTTTGATCGGTCAGGAAGCCCTCCGGCATGGCATCTGCCCCCAGCGCACCTGGAGGTGCATATTTCGACATCATGACCAGCCATTCCAGTGCTTTGAGATATTCGGGCGTATCCCAATTAATGGTCCAGGTGCCGTCAGCATTGACCTTGCCCCAGGTCGCGCCAAAAGCATGGGCAATCGACTGGAATTGCCAGTTGATATATTTGCCCTGGTACCAATAGCCGTAATTTTGTTCTCCGGTCACCGGGTTGATTCCGGTCGTTGCCTTGGCTTTCGCTGCAATTTCATCCAGGGTGGGATGCTGGCTCAAAGGTTCTACGCCCCAATCTTTGAAGAGCTTGGCATCATAATGGATAACCCGGTTCCCACCGGTGTAGGGCAGCGCCCATTGGTTATCAGGATTACCTGGGCCCCAACCGCGCCACTGCTCGAGATAATCGCCGGGCCAGACATCTTTGAAAGTGGGATCATTTTTGATCCAGGGATCGAGGTTCTCCAGATAGCCGCGCTGGCCATACTGGAACGCACCTGGCATTGTATAGAGACAGGCTTCCTGCGCCTGGATCATGGACTCAGTTTTAGGGCCGTAGCCCGTGGCGCCCGAGCCCCACGGGATATTGATAATTTGCATATCAATGCTGGGATGTGCGGCCTCGAACATGTCCTTGAGGTGCTGGACACCCGGGATGTTCGCCCCACTGACCGGGTCAATGCTGTCCTCATCCGGCTTGCCGATCATCAGGACTTTCACCGCTCCAGAGACAGGCGCCGGCGTGGTGGTGACCAGCACCTCGACCTGTTGCGTTGCGACGACGATCTGTGTCTCGACGACGCGCTCAGGAGCAGGCGGCGCACATTGGGTTAAGAAGATGCTCCCTAGAACCAGCAGGATCAACGCGATTCGAATTTGCGATTTCATGTTTACTCCTCCGTATCATATGGATAAAGAGTGACACTAACAACAATGGATTCAGAAGTACCTGTAAACGGCCAGAATCTCCTTTCCGTGCCTGTTGCAATATGATCCATTCGCTTGCTATCTCGTTCCTCTGCTACAATTGAACTCGGCTGGAACAGAATCGTCTTTCAGAGGTGGAAAGACAGGCCAGGCCTATCACCCTGAGGGACATGTTCCGGTTCATTATTAGAGAGGCTCAAGTACACTTTGACAGAGGATCTTGAGTCTCTCTTCTCATCTGCTTACTGGAGACAGCAGCAGTTCCGCTTTTTGCAATGCCTGCCGCAGGGTTTCATGCTCCGTCGGCGGAATGGGCAGCAGTGGAGGGCGCACCGTGGTGTTTTCCAAAATACCCAGCAGCTTTAGAGCTTCCTTGGTGCGGGCGCGATAATCGGTGATGGGAGGCGCGAAAATCACATCGGCCAGGGGCTGAAGGCGAGCGCCTAATTCTCGAGCTTCGGCGATGTCGCCGCGGCGGACTGCCGCCAGCATGCTCACTTGCTCGCGCGTTCCCAGGGTACTGAATCCAAGCAAGGCTCCTTCGGCTCCCAGGAGAAAACTCTCACAGATGAAATTATCATTGCCGGTGAGAAACGTGATTTTCCGGCTGGCGGAATCCAGGGCGGCTTTGACCTGTAAGAAGCGCACGGCATCGAAGGAGGCTTCCTTTATGGCCGTCACGGCTGGGATCGTGATCAGCCGGTGCAGAATTTCTGTGGTGAATAGCACGCCTCCGAGCGCAGGCTGCAGTTGAAAGAGGATGAGCGGCAGGTCAACGGCTTCGGCCAGGGCGGCGTGATAACGATAAGGGACCTCGGGGTTGAGCGGTTGGCCCAGGAACGCGGAGATGGGGAATACAAGCAGAGCGTCGGCCCCGGCAGCTTGAGCAGCCCGCGCATTGGCTACGCCCTGGGCCGTGGACGGCCCTGCCACGCCGCCGATCACCTTGCATTTGCCTTCTACAGCTTCTGCCACGGTCTCCAGGGTCTGCCTTTTTTCATCAGCGGTCAGATGGGGACCTTCGCCCGTGTCCACGTTTACGGCCAGGGCAATAGGACCCTGTTCGGCCAGCCATTGCACGTAGTGTTTCAGGGCGGGTAGGTCCAGTTCGCCCTCAGGCGTCATCGGAGTTACAATCGCCGGGATAATCCCACGTAAGTCAATATCGTTCATCTTCACCTCGCATCAGGAAATCGAAACGATTCTTTGCTCTCTGGCAGATTGATAGATCGCCAGGACAACTGCCAGCACCTGCCGCGCAGTCTGGGCCGCGCTGGGAGAGGATTGTCGCAATTGCACCGCTCTGGCAAAAGCCTCCATGGCGCGCTGGTAAACGGGTGCCGGCTGCAGAGGGATGGAATGCCATTGCTTTGCCGTGAACTCGCCCCACGCCCGTTCCAAATAAATCTGCAGGGGATCCGATCCATACGGGTCAGGTAAGCGGATTTGACCCTGTGTGCCATAAATGGAACAATATTCTCCGTGATGCGCCCCACGGATATGGGCTCCCGCGATCAGGCTTCCTACAGCGCCATTACTGAATCTCAAGGTCGCGGCCGCGGTATCTTCGACTTCGACATCGGCTGCCAGTGTCCCTATCTCTGCAGATACGCTGGTCACGCTGAGACCCGTTACATAGAACAGCGCATCCAGGAGGTGGCTCGAATTCATCAAGACCACGCCCCCGCCCGCCTGGGCTCGGATGCCTCGCCAGGGATTGAGCGATCGCCCGCTATAACCGGATTGCCAATACGCCAGCGGCTTATCGATCAGTGTTTGGAGCTGAACGGCGATGATCTTTCCGATCGCTCCCGCCTGGATCAATTCGCATGCTGGTAAATGCGCCGGGGCATAGCGCATTTCATAAAAAACGCCCAGCGATAATTGCCGCTCGGCGGCAGATGTGATCAACCGGTCAACTTCTTCCAATGAAATCGCCAGCGGCTTTTCGGCCAGTGCATGTTTGCCGGCTTCGAGTGCCTGCTGGGTGAGCGGTGCAAGAAGATGGTGAGGGACCGCAATGTAAACCGCCTCCACCGCCGGGTCTGCCAGCAGCTCTTGCAGGCTTTCCATCTTCGGAACCTGGAATCGTTGGCTGAGGTCATTTGCCAGATCCGGATTCAGGTCGTACACACCCGCCAGTTCCGTGAGAGGCGAGGCGATGGCAGCTTCGCAGACAGGAACGGCCGCGCTGCCGCATCCAACGATCCCAAAGCGGACCGGTTTTGACTCAAACATGGCCCTGCCCATCCCGTGCAACTTCCTCACCGTCCAGTCGCCCAATGAAATACGGATCTGGATGGCGGAGTTGCGTTTGCGTTGTGAACGCGGCAATAAAACCATGCCGCCTGAGCAACTGGGGCGAATCTTCCGACAAACCACCATATGGATAAGCAAATGCCCAGGGTCCCGATTCGATTTGGCGGAGATAGTCTGCTGAGGCAATGATCTCGCTGTTTCTTTGCTCGGCACTGATCCAATCGAACCACGGGTGGCTCTGAGTGTGCCCGCCAAAGTGCATTCCGCCGGCGGTCATTTCCCCGATTTGATCCATACTCAGGTAATAAGATTGTGCCATCTCATTCTCTGAGCCGATATACGTTTCAAACAGATCACTTAGCAGCGGATCGACCTCAACAGATAGGTTGCGCTGCAGCACGGCCTTAAGAAGATTAATTCGCCCATCGAGCGAAGTATCGGGGTATTTCAATTGATACTGATCCTCGGCCAGTATAAAACGTTCGCGCTGGGCAGAATCAAGCTTCGCCAGAACTGCTGCACGCAATTCATCCAGACCCAGCCTGGTCAGGAGAAAGTGGATCTTATGCCCGAGGGCCAGCCCATCCTGCTCCTGGTGCGCCAAGACAAAAAATAAGCCGGAGAGTTTGCGGGTGCGCAGGATCTTAAAGACGTTGAGATAATGGTCGCAGACACCATCATCAAACGTCAGCAGGCAGGCTGAATCCGGCAGGGGCTGCGCCCCTTCCAGAGCTGTGCACACATCCCGCCAGGCGACAAACGTATGCTTTTGGGATAGTTCATCCAGTTGCGTCTCGAAGGCCCTGACGGGCAATCCCGGGATGCCCGAACCTGCCTCGGCCTCATCACCCGGGTCACGAACGTAGTGATACATCATCACAGTCAATTCGAGAGGCTGGTTCATGGGTTGATCCGAAAATCTACCAGTGTACGCTGGTTGCGATCTGACCATTCCCGTACCACTTGAGACGGGATCGAATCTTGCCGGCACTGCGCTGTGACATCCAGCCACCCTTTCTCGAGCGTCAAAGCTGCAACGCTCTGCACGTGTCCGCTCAGCCATGGCTCGGTCAGAGAAAAACCGCGGTCCGTAGTCATGTGGATCGTGCGATCCGAAAGGCGCTGGAGATGGAATGTCGCGGGTTCAACAAAGGAAGCAATCCCGGCAAGGTCTGTTATCCCCAACCCCCAGATTTCATTTGAATCTTCAGTCATCTGGATATAGCGCAGAGGAGATCCTTCAATCTCAATGCCGTTGACGATCACCTGTCCAGGCGTGGTTTCGCCCGGAGCGACCACTGCCATCCTTTGGTCAGGCAGGCGGATATGGAAAATTTCCGGGGTTTCTATTTTTACCTGGATGCCGGAAATTTCCTTCGCAGGGTCAAACGGAGCCGGACGGACCAGTGAGGCAGCCGCCAGGCAGCGGGCAGCTACATTCGGCTGCGACTCGTATATGTGCGGTTGTTCTGAATAGGTGTAAGCAAGATTGATGTTCGATTGATCCAAAAACGGTGTGCTGGCCTGTTGGCAGTCGTAGCCAGCCAGGCGCTGAATGGCGATGGCACGCCCCTCAGCCTCGGCATATTCCCAGCCTGCCCCGGTATCAGAGCGACGGACGATCTTAGCCGGATGCTCACACCCTAATGCGCCTGGCGCCTCAAAAGCCATAACTGGGAGCGTGGGACGGATGACCGTCAAGCGGATTTGCACATCACCCCAGAGCAGGACGGCGACCCACAGAGGCTGCAGCTCATCATCCAGCACCTGATCGAACTTGGAGCACATAAAGCCAGGCGCAACGCCGCCGCTGCGAGTGTGCAGCCGATGCCCGAAGGTTTTCCTGTCCCTGGTCAGGGAAATCATGGCGTCCGCGGCATAGGATCCACGCGCGGGCAGAACGTTAAAAGGAAAGTGGGTGCTGTATACCAGCTTGCCATACTTGGAGGTGTAGTTATGACGCGGGGCATCATGCTCCTGGCCGCTGCGACTGTTGAGCAACAGCACCTGACCCGTGTCCCGGCGCCCAGAAAGGACAAACCCCGGCGCAGGCAGCACGAATTCGAAATCCTCGCGCTCCACCGGCAAGGCGCTCTCCGTCGCAGTCCAGAATGGGTCATCGCGATCGAATGTCAATGCGAACAGGCCGTGGCAGCACCAGTAAGGTGAGCCCGGTGAAATATAGGCTTCCGCGGCTGGAGGAAAATCGCCATGATAGCCTTGTCGCACAAAGTGCTGGTCAGGATCAAAAAGACCGCCCTCATAAAAATAGCGGAGACAGCCACTGGAGACACGCCGCAGCAACCCGGGATCGTCCGGAGCGATTTTGAGGAAGTGCCCAACGGCGAAGGGGGCGAGGGCAGCAAACCGGTACACAATCGAGCGGCCCCAGGCCGGATAGGAACCGTTGGCGCCAAAGAAATGCAGGAAGCCATCAATGAATGACCGGCCTCGTTCCAGCACCAGCTCGCGATGCTCTGGACGGCGGTCACCATCGATCCAGGTCCACAGCAAATAGTGCCAGCCGAACATCCAGGCGTTATACAATTCGAATTCGTCCGTGGGACCGTCCACATACCAGCCATCTCCACGATAGAATTCTGCGATCTGCATCAGGCGGTTGTCCAGGTCATCCATCGGGACAGGAAATCCAAGCTTGTGGCGCACTGTTTGTGCCATGGCCGTGAAGAGGATCCAGTTGTCGGTATAGGTGCCCCTGCCATCTACCTGTGCGAGCCAGGCAATGATTTGGGCCTGCTCAGCCGCCGTCATTTTGTTGAAGACACGCTCACGGCTCATCCAGAGCGTCACCGCAATATCAGCGCTCTCCACAATGCGCTGATCGAGATGGCCGATATCACCCCAGTATGTATAAGGATTGGAGGGGTCAGTGCCATCCAATAATGCCTGCCGGAGAAGCGTTTCAAGATTCAGCTCGTGATCTTGAAACTTCATGGTCGCGGCATTAGCCGGGTTACGCAGCCACGCTCCCCAGGCAGAGGCGATCCGTGCAAATGACTCGATGGCATCCACCGAATCGGATAGGCCGCGCCGGTCATCCGGGTATAGCACTCGCGCTGGAGAGCCAGATTGCTCTGCGATCCTGGCATACCCGTAGGTCATGCGCGCCAGGATCGCCTCCCAATGGAGGCGCGTCCAACCCGTGTAAGGGGCATGCTCATAGTCAGGGGCCGGAAGGATATTCTCCATGGCCTTCACCGAAATGCCGGAAACACTTCCCGCGACAAGAGCTTGAGTTCAGTCATGATATGCTGGTGCGGCATCCCGGCGAAGTACAACCGGCAGATCAGATGATCCACGCCAAATGTTTCGACGAAATGTCCGATCTGGGAGATGCAATCGTCCGGATCTCCCAGGATGAAACGATCACGGCTCAGCGCTCCGAGCGCGACCGGGGTTTGATCCTGGGAGCCAATCAATGGATGATTCCAGCCGCCACCGTATTCATCGCGATAATTGACCATCACATACTTCTCCGCAAGCTCCCAGGCATGTTCACGTGTCTCTGCGATAACCACTTCGCGCGTGAGCGGATTGGGCACATGCGCGGCTTCCTTTCCAGCATCGGACAAGAATGCATGGTACTGTTGTTGGGCCACGAGTAATTTTTCTAGATTCGCAGTGGGTCCGGGCACCCAGGCGTCGCCCAGTTGGGCCGCCCGCTTCAATGAAAGCTCTCCCCAGCCGCCCAGCCAAATGGGAATGGACTGTGTCGGACGTGGCTCAATGCAGCCTTTGATTTTAAAGAAGCGTCCCTCGTACTCGACGTGATCCTGGGTCCACAGCGCTCGCATGATTTTGAGCATCTCCACATAACGTGCGCCGCGGTCGTCCAGGCTCACATTGTATAACTCGAATTCTGCCGGGCGATAACCAATGGCGGCCCCGAAGATTGCGCGTCCATTGGAGATCACATCAAGCATGGCCATATCCTCAGCCGCCCTGACGGGATGGTAAAAAGGCAAAACCACGATGTCAGTTCCCAGCAGGACACGCGTGGTTCGGGCAGCGATCCCGGCCAGGGCCATTAATGGAGATGGCCAATAATGATTGTGGATACTGTGATGCTCTTCCAGCCAGACCGAATCAAAGCCAAGCTCTTCACCATACACGGCCTCTTCAAGAGCCTCCCTGAAGTAGGCGCCGCCTTCGGTAGTAATAAAGCCAAATTTCATAGCTCTCCATCCCAATCTGTGAGATAGACATTGCTCGTGCCGGTCCGATTGGAGGTGAAGACCACCTGGCGTCCATCAGGCGTAAACGACGGATGCGGGTGACAGCGCTGGTCATCCCCAAATGTATAGGAATCATGCCGGCACAGCGCCTCAAATACCTGGCGCCCGCCCTGCAAATGCACTTTGGAAATGCAGCCCGGACGCGCCTCACCATCGGTGACCATGGTTTGTCCGTCGGGGTGCAGGTTGTAATGAGCGTAAGCTCGGCCCGAAGTTGTGTGATAGGCTTTGGTATAACCCGTGCCGTCAAGGGAACACCAGCCACAAAAGCCCTGGGTGCTATCACCCCGCACGCCTCCATGAAAACAAACGCGCTGCCCGTCACTACTCCAAAATTCGTGCTCATACCATTCGTCAACGCCCTGCCCGGGAATGGGGCTGCACTGCCGGGTTGCCGCGTCCAGCAGCCACATGCGATCCGGCAATCCGCTGTACTCGTGGCAGAACAAAATGAGATCGCGATTCTGCGGATTGACATGCACATGATTGATCCAGAACTTTTCTTTCCGCAGTACTTCTTCCGATTGTCCGGTAGCTGCCTCCACGCGCAGTATGGTGCTGGTAGTTTCCTGAAAGAAGCCTTCATCTGGGAACTTCTCTTCGGCATAGGCGCGCTGTGAGCGCTCCATGAACAACGCCTCATCCCAGGTTGCAAAGACCAATGTCTCACCACTGGCATTTGACTGAAGCATCGAAGGCCGGCGGTCGCTCGGCAGACTCAATAGTTGTCGTCGCTTCAAACTCTCGATCCCGACCGCAAATAAATCCCTTCCTTCAAAATAGAAAACTTCCTGGCCGTGATTGCCGATCGCTGCCAGACATGCGCCCACTCCCTGCACTGCTTCTGTGAACGGCCAATACTCGGCACGGACCGGTCGGGCATCTGTCAATTGGAGGATCTCACCGCTTTGAAGATCCATTCGAAATAGATTGCTTATTCCGGTGCGCTCTGAAAAGAAAATCAAATATTTGACATCAGGCGTTATAGAGGGGTTATAGAAATAGAGATGGTAGTCTTCCACTGGCGAGCCGGTCAGCTGCCGGACTCGTCGCCCCGTGAGTGGATCCATATACTCGCGCCACTCCGGCGCGTACGTCTGGCCTACAGTCATGCCGACTCCGGTTGGGCAGCCGCCAATAACTCCTGAACCGTTCGCAACGCGGCGGGCAAAGCAATCTCTGGCGGATCCAGTTCGGGATGCCAGGCATATTCCCATTCCACGCTCAAGGTACCGGCATAGCCTTTCGTCATCAGCAACTCAAAGGCGCGCCTCAGCAATACATTGCCCTCCCCGAGCGGACACAGTTGCCACTCGTTGCCCTGGCGTTTCCCGTCTTTGACCTGCACATAGGCCAGTCGATCCTTGAACGCTGCAAAGCCTTCTTTCAGGTCTTCCCCGGCAGAAGAAGCATTGCCAAGGTCCCAGATGACGCCCAGCGCGGAATGTTGAACTCGACTGAGAATGGGGACAACGCTGGACGAGCGAACAAAATCATCGTGTGGCTCAACTGCAATTTTCACCCCGAACGAAAGAGCATCATCCGCGGCGATGTGCAGGCAATCTGATACTCTTCCATAGATAGACGGATCGAGTTCTGTACCTTCAGGGAGTTCCCCCAAAAATGTCCGCACATAGTCCGCTCCTAATTCTGCAGCCAGCTCACTATAATGCCGCAGTTCATCGACATTGGCTTGTCGTTCTTTCGCAGAATTGGAGACGAAACCCGTATAAGCCGTTACAGCAGTAGAGATCAGTCCCGCGTCCAAACACTGTTGTCGCAAGAAGGATTTCCTTGAGGTGGGCATGTCTGGTCGTACATGACCTTGGGGCCCACCGCGCCATTCAATTCCGTCATAACCAAATTCAGCCGCCTTCGCAATGATTGTCTCAACTCCCCAACTGGGACACGCGAGCGTACTGAACGTGATTGGATTCATTGCACACCCTCAGAGGGCAGGCCTCGCAATCTCGTCGGACCGCGTCTCCATACCACAAAGTCGAACGCGTCTGGGAGATGATACTCTCGCGAATAGACCAAAGGCTCGTCATTTGGCGAGTAATCGGTTTGCACGATATAAAGGGTCAGAGCATTGGGCGGAAGTTGTAGCTTTTCGGCAACGTAGTCAGGCGCAGCAACGGGCAGTAGGCGAGCGATTCCATATTCAATCATCTTTCCCAGAGATGTCTGTAGAATGCTGTAAATGGACTGGGTCAGCAGCAACTGCGGATTAAATTCAACATGTTGAAGCAGCGATTCTGGAAGTGTATCCAGCGAATAGACCACGGGACGTCCGTCAGCTGTGCGGACCCGCTCGACTGTCACAAGCGAGGTACCAAGACCAACACGCAACTGCTCAGCTTTTTCCTGATCGGCAGTTTCTGATCGAATAGCGAGGTGGCTGGTTCCTGAGGTCAAACCAGCTGATTCAATCATCTCGGTAATCCCGAAATTAAAGTTTAGATTCTTGAGAATGGGATGATCTCTAACAAATGTTCCGACACCGTGCCGCCGGGCAACCAAACCATCATCCTCCAGCACCCGTAATGCTTCACGGACAACAGTGCGGGAAACGCCGAGCATTTCACATAGCTCAGCTTCCGTTGGAAGTTGGCTCCCAGGCCGAAATGTACCCCGAGCAATGGCCTGTCGCAGTTCCTGCTCTGCAATTTCAGTCAAAGTTTTTCTTTCTGACCGGGCTGATTTGAGCATCACACTCCAATTAGTTGTAAGATGTCATGATGACTGATGTTACTATAAATCAAATCAGATGTAAAGGGTCGAATTTACGGTATATAAATCATAATTAGGGGAAGAAATCGGGCATTCAGCCAACAATGTAAGGGCCAGGGACAGTTTGCTCACTCGTCGCAATTCCCCGAATGAGCTGCGTAAGCTTCAGTCCTGTGTGGAATTCTCCCCCCTCTGAATACTTGCCAGGGTGATCGTTAGGTCTTTGCTGGCAGGCGAACCGCCAGATGTACCATTTCGGCGCTGACATCCCACAGCTTTTTGGCGACAGCACTATCGGTAGCTTGTGGAACCGGTTGGGTCACCCTGCAATCAACGAAGTATTTCCCTGTAATGCTTTCCATCTCTGGTGAAGACGCCAAGTAGATTGATGTTTCTGCGCCTTTTGCTGGTGAACGTGCCACGAGTGGCGCAAATATGCTGATGAGGGCTGCGATGACCTTGCCGTTGTTCTTCGCGAAACCCGTCGCCACAAAACCTGGGTGCAGTGCGTTGACGGTTACTCCGGTTCCTTCCAGGCGACGTGCCAATTCAATCGTAAACAGGATATTCGCAAGTTTTGAATTGTCATACGCCCGCGGGCTAAAGCCTCGCTCACCCTGCAGGTTGTCGAACTCGATCTTGCCGGAGGCATGCGCATCCGATGACACATTAATGATCCGGGCCGGGGCGCTGGCTTTGATCGTATCGAGCAGCAAATTGGTCAGCAGGAAGTAAGCGAGGTGATTGAGGGCAAACGTCATTTCGATGCCATCCGCGCTGAGTTGACGCCGCAGGAAGAACCCACCCGCATTGTTGAGCAGCACATGAAGATGTGAATATCTGCTCTTGAACTCATTTGCCAGGCGCAGGACTTCCTGCTGCGACGACAAATCCGCCAGCAGGAAGTCCACCTTTTTGTTACCAGTGGCGGTGCGGATTTCTTCGACAAGCTGAGCGGTCTTGGGCGCGTTGCGTCCTGCGATCACGACCGTTGCACCCATCCGGGCCAGCGCCTGCGCTGTTGCTTTGCCAATGCCGTTGGTCCCACCTGTCACGAGGCAGATTTTGCCGTTCATACTATCTTTCAACTTTTCTTTCAACGTCTTACTCCTTACCTGCCATTCACCTCTATCATCTTCGCCTCGACGGCAACGCCTCGTTAG
>DATGYJ010000097.1:0-10024 GCA_035298105.1 Anaerolineales bacterium
CATCCAGCACCTCCCTCAGGTTCCGCAACCCCCAGGCTGGCAGCGATCAGATTTTCCTTCGTAAGCGTTCTTCCCGATAGCTCTGCACGAATCTTGCCGTCGTGCAGCACCAGGACCCTTTCACATAAGCCCATCAACTCCTCATCATCACTGCTGTAAAAGAGAATGGTCTTGCCTTCCTCACCTAGCCGCGTGAGCAGTGCATAGAACTCCGCTTTGGTTCCCACATCCACGCCCTTGGTCGGATCGTCGAGCAGAAGGACTTGTGGTTGGCGCATCAGCCACTTACCAATGACGACTTTTTGCGCATTGCCGCCTGAGAGACTACTGACAGGTTCATCGAGACCCGGCATCTTCAGGTTCAAGCTGGAACCGGCCTGGTTGGCATCCTGCTTTGCTTTATCGATTTTCAGAGGCAGGCCGTATCGTCGCCAGGAAGGCAATAACAAGTTCTCAAGGATCGAACGGATATACAGCAACCCTTCCTTTGCCCGGTCTCCGGGAACCAGCGCAAAGCCGTTCTGCATGGCTGCGCGCGGATGTTTGAAATGGATCTCTTTACCGAACAGTTTCACCGACCCTGAATAAGGGATATCACCGAACAAAGAATGCAACAGGTGGCGCTGTCCCTGTCCGCGCAGCCCCCCAATCCCCACCAATTCGCCTCTATTGGCTTTAAAGTTGATCCCCTGTAAGAGATCGGTTCGCAGATCGTTGACTTCCAGACAAACTTCCTGATCAGCTTTCTTCCGCTTTGAGTCGCCACGTGTGTAGCTGAACACCGACTCTTTTGCGATCATCAACTTAACCAGCTCTTTTTCATTGATGTCTTTCATATCCCCCGCGCCGACGGTCTTTCCGTTGCGCAGAACGCTGAACCTATCTGCGATGCGGAAGATCTCCTCCATCCGATGCGAGACAAAGACAATCGCCTTGCCCTGTGCTTTCCACTGTGACACCAGTTCAAACAAACGCTGCACCTGGCGGCTATCAAGACTGGCCGTGGCTTCATCCAGAATGATCATCCAGGGATCGAAACTGATGGCTTTCAGGATCTCGATGATCTGCTTTTCATCAGCAGGGAGTGAAGTGACCGGTGAATCGGGCTGAAGATCTGTCTTGAATGTCCCTTCGAATAACGCAAGCAGTTCCTCGGTCCGTGTTTTGACCGCCTTTCGATCCACCAGCCCGAATCGATTTAATGGCTCACGCGTCAACCAGATGTTTTCAGCAACCGTCATTTGCGGAACCAGGCTTAATTCCTGAAATACAGTTGCGATACCCACATTTTTTGCAGCCTGCGGAGAGGCAAAATGAATTGGATTTCCATCAAGGAGTAGTTGCCCTCCATCGAGGACAACTACTCCATTGATCACTTTGCTCATTGTGCTTTTGCCGCTTCCATTGGCTCCGACAAGCGCTACTACTTCCTGCGCGTGTGCATCCAGATTTCCATCTGAAAGCGCTACAACGCCACCGTAGCGCTTGACAATATTTTGAGCGGAAAGCGACTCAGCCATGATCTCTTATTTGACGAAATACTGCTGCACTTCGTCGTCGGTCATGATGTTATCGAGCAGATAGGCATCGGGCTTGCCTTCGCACATCTTGAGTCCGTCGGCTAGATTGTCCTTGGTAATGACAGCCGCCAGCGGGATCACAAACGATAAGCCATTTGCGCCGCCGAGTTTCGTCGTATCGACCTTCTTACCCATGAGCATGTTGACAGCAATACGCAGACCGGTAGGAGAGACACCCGGGTGGTTGGCAACGGCGATGCTATCAAAATCAGGATTCATGGTGACGGCTTCCTGCCAAAGCTTGAGATATTGGCAGCGACCTTCACCAACACCCTGCGGCCATTTGGCCGGGTTGGCAGCCATGACAGCCTGCAAAGCACCGATTGCCATACCATCCTGCGTCCAGTAAGCATCCAGGGTAGGATAGGCAGAAAGGAAGTTGGACATTACTTGTTGGCCGGTAGCCTCATCCCATTTGCCGGTATCCTTTGCGAGAACCTTGATATCAGGATACTTGGCAAACACTTCATCGACGCCTTCCATGCGGGCGACGTTGGCCGGGTGCCCGGGGAAGCCTTCGATCTCAACGATGTTGCCTTTGCCGCCGAGTTTGTCAGCCAGCCATTGGGCGGATGTTTTTGCCCATTCCTTCTGGTCAATGCCCACATTGTAGACATTGGGCACGTTGAGCTCCTGATCCACCGAGATGACGATGATGCCCTTATTGACGGCCTCCTGCAAGGTGGCATTCAAACCGCTGACATCACCCGGGTTTACGAGGATCGCGTCCACGTTCTTTGCCATGAGATTCTGCAATTGCTGAATTTGACCGGCTACATCGGTATCGGCACTTTCGATCACGAGATCGGTGGTGATGCCCTTATCCATGTATTCCTTGTTGACTTCCTGCAGCTCGGCGATCATCTGTGTGCGATATTCACTGCTGATGAAAGGATTGGAAACACCGATGGTGAAGGGTCCAGCGGCGGCTTGCGTGGCCGGAGCTTCGGTCGCGGGGGCTTCCGTGGCGGGAGCCTGGGTGGCAGGGGCCTGGGTCGCCGGAGCCTGAGTTGCCGGGGCTTGTGTCGGGGCACCGCAGGCAGCGATCATGGAGCCAATGGTGATCAAGACTGTCACCAGCAAAACAAGTTTCTTGCTTTTTGTAGACATGTTCTTCTTCTCCTAGATTTTGATTAGAGTATGCAAATTAGGAACCGCAAGTGATTTGATTCAGGGCACCTCCTTGTTAGATGACTAAATGAGGATTGTCTTCAATCGCGAAGAGATAATCCAGCGCAAGCGAAATCGCCCCCACAACACCGGCATTTGATCCGATCCGTGAATACTTAATGGATAAATGGGTGGTGGCCAGCGGTAATGAGCGGTGTAAGACTGCCCTGCGAATTGCCACCAATAAGTGATTGCCAAAGTTGGCGATCCCGCCACCGATAAAAATATGGCTGGGGTTGAAGAAGTTGACCAGGCTTGCCAGCACATCGCCGATCATTTGGCCGCTTTCGCGAATAATATCGAGCGCCGCCTGATCTCCCTCCCGGCAGGCGGCGTTGACATCCTCCGGACGGATGATCCCACCTTTGGACTCTCGAATCTGACTCAGCAGTGGGCTGCTCCCGTTCCGAGCAGCCTCCAGCGCCTTGGCTGCTATCGCCGGTCCGGCTGTCATGGCTTCCAGGCAGCCTTTGTTCCCACAGGCGCACAGAGGGCCATTTTTATCCACACAGATATGTCCAATATCGCCGGCAGAACCGTCATTGCCGCGATGGATTTTTCCGTTGGAAATGATGCCCGCTCCGATCCCCGTTCCTATTTTGACGAAAATAAAGTGATCAACGCCCGCGCCATCTCCCGCACGTTGTTCTCCCAGTGCCATGATGTTGACATCGTTATCGACAACCACAAAAGCAGAGGTAAAAGTCTGTTTAAAAAAATCTCGAATGAGAAAATTTTCCCATTCGGGCATTAAAGGAGGTGCAACCAAAACCCCTCGGGCAAAATCAACCGGACCGGGAACACCCACGCCAATCCCTAGAATTTGAGCGGGCAATACGCCTTGTCGTTGGATTAGTTCAAGCAGGAGCTCACTGCAGCGTCCCAACACAGATTCAGGACTCAGATGGACGTCGGTTGGCTCTGATTGTCTCTGCACGATCAAACCGGTGACATCCGCCAAGGCAATATCCAGACTCGTCGCTCCGATGTCAATCCCTGCCACATAACCAAGCTGATTATTAATTCGTAAGAGGCGCGGCTTGCGACCACCTTGTGAGACCCCCTCGCCGACTTCTATGAGATAACCTTTATCTACCAGGCTTCGGATCTCCTGGGAGGCCTTGGCTTTTGACCACCCCGTGATATTTGAAATCTCAGTCCGGGAGATGCGGCCCTGCCTGCGCAACGCCCGCATAATCTCCACTTCGGCTGAGTTCACAAGAATTGGAGCCATTACTCGAGGGAGCTTGGTCGTGCTGGGGGCATTGTTTGCAGACATGTTTTGCACTATCAAATGGAAGCTGATATTGGGTGATTAAGCAATTTAGGGCTTTTTCGATTATAGTCAGTTCTATTCGTAAATTCAATAGCCAAACATACAAGTAAAAATAAGAACTTCGTTCAAGTTATGAACGAAGTTCTCCTGGAAGGTGTTAAGGGTAGCTGGCTGCCCTTACCTCACGGACTATGTAGCGGGCGTCGCCGTGGCGACACTTTGCCGTTTGAAAATTCAAGGTAAGGTTCAACCCTGCCCGCCCGTGAATTGGAACGTAGGATGCGGGTATGTCGGTTTTCAACTGTAGAGAGAACATTTTGGAGAGACAGGAGCTTTGATTTGGCAACGAAGCTACTACGGAGCTACAACGAAGCTTGAACGAAGAATGACCGTCTTGCTGCCTACGCGCAAGACTCGCAGCCGTCTCCTAAAGGGATTGCTCATCTGCACTTCCCGGCACTTACCCCGAGTGCAAGTGCCGGGAAGAACGCCCTCGCAATGGCGCCCAGGCGCTACAGGTGTGACATAATCATTGGATAATCTGCGAAATCTTGCCTGTCTGCTTATCCTGCAAAATGACTTTTAGTTTTCCATCTGGCATTTTCTCTTCTTTGATCAGATAGTGCTGTTGATCATACTCGTTGAGGCCAGCGTTCTCCTGATTAACAGGACCGCCGCGCCACTCTTTCACTTCTATCGCCTCCCACTTCTTGCTTTCGGCGGCTTTATAGCAGGCATCCATAATGGTATTGACAACATAACCGTCGTAGAAGGTCTCCATTGGGGCTTTGCCTTTGTCCATGGAGTTGAACATATCCATGAACATTTCAACGTAGCCCAGCGAACCGACCTCGTCCCCCACAGGGAAGAGCCAGCCGGTATCCCCTTCGGCCTTCTCAGCCACATAACCGCCCTGACCAATGCCCGTGAACATCTCGAAGCCGGTCCGCATCCAATGGTTCAGCCAGACGGTGCCGTCGGTACCGGCGACCTCATCGCGCAGGTCCATCCCACCCCGGAAGGTCCAGCTGACCTCGAACTGTCCGATGGCGCCATTCTCATAACGCACTAACCCAACGGCGTGATCCTCCGCCTCGATCGGGTGGACTTGAGTATCTGCCCAGCAGGTCACCTCCGCCGGACGAATTCCCTTGCCAATAAAGTTGCGGGCAATCTCAATGCAGTGACAACCCATATCTACGATCGCGCCGCCGCCTGAGAGTTCCTTCGTCCAGAACCAATCGCTGTGCGGACCGCCATGGGTCTCGCGCGAGCGGGCCCACAATACCTTACCGAGAGCGCCTTTCTGGATCGCCTGTAATGCCTTCAAGGTTTTGGGGGTGTAGACCAAGTCCTCCAGATAGCCATGGAACACACCCGCCTTCTCCACGGCTTCAAGCATCTCCAGCGCTTCCGGTCCGCGGATGGCGAGCGGCTTGGTGCACAAAACGGCCTTCCCTGCCTCCGCCGCCAGCAGCACTGCTTTTTTGTGCAGGTAGTTGGGAATACCGACGATGACAGTATCGATCTCAGGATCCCGGATTGCCACACTCAGGTCATCGGTCGAGCGTGGGATCCCGAATTCATCCGCAAATTTTTTTGCATTTTCCGATCTGCTCGAGCAGACAACTTTGATTTCATCTTTTCCTCGAAAATTTTGCAGGCTCATCGTATAAAAGCGACCGATCAACCCTGTGCCCAGCATAGCTATCTTGTGCATCGGTGTCTCCTTATATTACAAGATATAAAAATTATAAAGTAACAATTTTCACACGTCAATTCTTGCGGACAAAGGAACAATAAGATAGAATTTGTTTTATTGTACGTACATTACTCCGCGTCCCTAAGGAGTTTTTAGAAGCAGAACCCATATGACTTCATCCATGACGCCTCGCCAACGAGTACAGACGGCTTTGACGCAGGAGGAACCCGATAGCGTGCCTCTGGCGCTGGGCGGTGGCCCGTATGGTCTCGTAGACGATCTCTATCTGCATCTGGTAAAGCACCTTGACCTGGGGAAGCCCGTTCCCCCCTTTCGAACCGGCCACAGCATCTCCTACATGGACGACCGGCTCCTCGACAGGCTCGGCACGGACCTGCGCTACTGCTGGCCCGGGCTCTTGCCGAATAGCCCTGTGTTGCGCGGCGAAGATGAAGACACATTCTACGATTCTTATGGTCAGGTTTGGAAGCGCGCCCTGCCTTATTACTATACCGGGGAAGGCATACTCAAAGATGCCGTGAACATTGATGACATTGGGGCACGCGTCCGTTGGCCTGATCTCTCAGATCCACGCTGGGTGCAGGGAGTAGCAGAACGCGCCCGACTGCTGCATGACAACACCGATTATTTTGTGGTCATGCGCATGGTCGCCTCACATGGACCCTTCCAGACGGCCTGTGATTTGCGCGGCACCGAGACCTTCCTGATGGATCTGGCGATCCGTCCCGAGTTTGCCGATGTACTGCTCGATCAGATTACCACGGCCATGGAAGGCTTGCTCAAGCTCGCGATGCAGGCAGGGGGCAAATACTTCGACATGATCGAACTGCCCGGGGATGATTATGCGGGCAATACCAACACATTGATCTCGCCTGCCATGTTCCGTAAATTTATCAGACCATGCCTGGAGCGATTGATCAAAGTCATCAAAGAGCATAATCCAAATACAAAAGTCATGCTCCATAGTGACGGCGCGATCACAAAACTGCTCCCGGATCTGATCGCTCTGGGTGTGGAGGTGATCCATCCCCTCGAACCGCTGCCCGCAATGGACATGCCTTTGATCAAAGAGCAGTTCGGCAAACAATTGAACTTCCTGGGTGGGATTGACATCTCGCGCGCCATGCCAGGCACGCAGGAAGACGTGATCGCAGAGACCAAACTGCGTATTTCTCAACTTGCCCGAGGCGGTGGTTATATCCTGGCGCCCTCCAATCATTTGCAGGCAGATGTCCCCGCCGAGAATGTTGTGACGCTCTTTCAAGCTGCGCGGCAGTTCGGAAAGTACCCTCTCCAAATCTCCTGAACCCGGGCACTTAATCTATGACACTGCCTTATTCCCAAGTTGACGCTCACAGCCCCATTCCCCTCTATCATCAAATCTATCTCGATTTGAGGCAGATGATTCAGCACGGGTTAATTCTCCCGGGCGGCCTGCTGCCTCCTGAAATGGAAATCTGCCAGGCCTATAACGTCGGCCGGCAAACTGTCCGCCAGGCAATCGCTCGCCTGGTGGATGAAGATCTGGTGGAGCGCTTCGCCGGACGCGGTACATTTGTCCGGGCACAATCCAGCCATACGCAATTCTTCCTTGACCGTAGTTTCAGCCAGCAAATGCGCGAACTCGGACGGGTACCCCATTCACGTGTCTTAAGTATTCAGAGCAGCAGCGTCGATTCCAATTTGACCCCAACCCTGTCGGAAAGCAATGGTC
This sequence comes from Anaerolineales bacterium, assembly GCA_035298105.1. Lineage (GTDB taxonomy): Bacteria > Chloroflexota > Anaerolineae > Anaerolineales > Villigracilaceae > Defluviilinea. The sequence goes on from DATGYJ010000097.1 coordinate 7,464, forward strand.
GTCCCTGCCTCACACTCGAACGCTTGCGGCTTGGCGATGACGAACCGATCTGTCATCAAATCAGTACAGTACTAAGCGAACGCTGCCCGGGCATCGAAATCCAGGATTTCGAGAATCAATCGTTGTATGAAATCCTGGCTGCGCAGTATCACCTGGTCATTCAGCGGATTGACCATGTGGTGCGTGCCACGGCTGCGGATGGCTACCGCGCCGATCTACTTAATATACCCGAGGGCACCCCACTCCTTTTTGTCGGCACGACCAGCTATCTCGATGACGGCCAGGTCATCGAACACACTGCCAGTTATTACCGGGCCGACCGCTATGAATACAGCACGACCCAAACTTGTTGTGAATGAAGCCACAGGTCATTGCGAGCGAAGGTCGAGCGTGGCGCCTGGGTGCCAGGTATCGAGACCGAGCGAAGCAATCCCTCTTCAGAACTCGGATCACGAGCTACACGAATCCATGGCAAAACTGTTTCCTTTGTGTTAGAAAAGGTTTACCTTATGTCAACCTCCGCACTTGATTATCTGAGTCACGCCAAATCTATCCTCGACCGGATCGAGACCACCCAAATGGATGCGATTGAACGCGCCGCCGAGATTTGTGCGCAAGCCATCGCCGGTGACGGACTTGTCCATCTCTTCGGCACAGGCCACTCCCGTATTTTCGTCGAAGAGATGTTCCCGCGTCACGGGAGCTTCCCCGGTTTTCATCCAATCGTCGAACTCTCGCTCACTTATCACAACCTCGTCGTTGGCTCGAACGGGCAGCGTCAGGCAATGTTCCTGGAACATGTTGAAGGTTTCGGCCAGGTCATTCTTCGTAATTTCGTTTTCAGCCCGCCCGATTGTTTCCTGCTTTTCTCACATAGCGGCATCAACGAGGTTGTTGTAGATGTTGCTCTTGAAGCCAGGCGGCTCAAGATGCCTGTCATCGCAGTCGTTTCCATCGACCATTGCACCGCCTCACCCGCCGTCCACTCGAGCGGTAAAAAACTTCTCGACATCGCCGATATCGTGATCGACAACTGTACGCCCGGCGGTGATGCCCTGGTACGTATCCCAAATCTCGCCGACCCGGTGGGTCCCGGTTCTACGATCGGGGCTGCCGCTGTGACCAACGCACTCAAATGTCGCATCGCCGAAAAGCTGACCGAGCGCGGCAAACCGCCCATTGTCCTGACCAGCAGTTACTTTATCGGCAATGAAGCCAGCAAACGACGCTTCGACGACTGCTATGATGACTACCGCGCCCGCATCCAAAAAGTGTACGGCTGCCGATGAAGCGCCTGCAAGATAAAGTCGCGATTGTCACAGGCGGTGCAAGCGGGATTGGACTCGCCACTACAGAACTGTTTGTAGAAGAAGGGGCACGGGTCATCGTATTCGACATCAATCCCCAACGCACGGACTTGAACCTGATCCCATCCAGTGAAGATTCTCACCTCTCTACCCTCCGCGTGGATGTTACCTCTGCAGCTGAAGTTGAAGCCGCAACCAGGGGGGTGGTAGAGACGCATGGGCGCATCGATATCCTTGTCAACGTTGCAGGCGGCAGTGGACGTAAGTGGGGTGACGGTCCGACGGATGCATGCACGCTCGAAGGCTGGGACAAAACTCTTCGCTTGAATCTCAATGGTGTTTTTTACTGCTGTAAGTATGCGCTGCAACAAATGTTGACTCAACAGAGCGGCGTCATTGTCAATGTTTCATCGGTGCTCGGCATCGTGGGCGGTGATGAGGATTTTGCCACGCACGCTTATGCCGCGAGTAAAGGTGCAATCATCAGTCTCACACGTTCCATCGCTTCGTATTATGCCCCGCGCGGTATTCGCGCCAATGTCATTTGCCCGGGCCTGATCGCAACCGCCATGAGCCAACGCGCACAGGAAAGCGACCAGATCCGCTCCCGCCTTCCACAGCTCCAACCGCTGACGGGTGACTTTGGCTCGCCAAAAGATGTTGGGCATGCGGCCCTATATCTTGCCTCCGCTGAAGCTTCTTTTGTCACTGGTTCTGTGCTCACTGTCGATGCCGGTTGGACGGCCAGATGATTTACGATTTACGATTTACGATTGACGATTGACGATTGACGATTGGCGATTGGCGATTGGCGATTTTGGATTGGTGACCTATGCGATATTCGATATTTGACGATTTCTATAAAATTGGCATCATCCCCGTTCTTGAAATTGACTCCGTACAGCACGCCAGGCCATTGGCTGAGGCATTGCTGAGGGGAGGCCTGCCTGTGGCAGAGGTGACACTTCGTACAGAGGCGGCGCTCGAGTCGATTCGACTGATCGCACGGAATGTACCAGATGTCATCGTCGGTGCAGGGACAGTGATGAATCGGACGCAGGCCGAAGCGGCGCGGGATGCGGAGGCACAGTTCCTCGTCTGCCCAGGCATGATAGAGGAGGTAGTCCTCTGGTCGGACGAGAATCAAATCCCCGTTCTGCCCGGCGCCGTGACTCCTACCGCCTCCTCGCGCTCGCGGATGCTCTCCAGGCGGATCGCCTTGCCGCCACGAAAGGTCCAGAGGTGGAAGTAGCG
>DATGYJ010000098.1:0-12434 GCA_035298105.1 Anaerolineales bacterium
GATATCATCCGCAAATTTATACACCGGGCGGAACAATCTATCCAGGCCCGCGTGTTCCGGCGCAATACCAGACGTTGCATGGCAAATGGAGGTCTCCTGGTCGCCGTTGTTGGTGGCGATGGTGCTGGAAAATCAACAGCAATCGATGAGTTATACAATCTGCTCGCCAAAAAAATCAATGTTCTTAAGTTGCATATGGGCAAACCCAGGTGGTCATGGATGACGATTGCAGCGCGGGGCGCTTTGAAAATTGGCACCCTGCTCCGTCTATACTCATTTGAAATGATCTCAGAACAGGATATTTACACGAGCGCGGCAAACACTGATCGTTTTCCGGGCTATCCTTCCTTAATCCGCATGGTTTGCACGGCCCGTGATCGTTACTTGACTTATCTTAGGGCGCGCCGGTTCTCGTCGAACGGTGGATTGGTGCTCTGCGACCGTTATTCTCTGCCCGGGTTCATGATCATGGATGGCCCGCAATGCAGCCGCTTAACGAAATCGATCAAATCGAAAGGGCTGATCAACCTGCTGGTGAAGCTGGAAAGTTGGTATTACCGCCAAATCATGATGCCAGATCTGCTGATCGTTCTGAAAGTAGATCCGGAGATCGCTGTCCAGCGGAAGGTGGATGAAAGTGAAAGCTCCGTCCGGGCGCGCTCTCGAGAAGTATGGGAATTAGCATGGGAAAGATTGCCAGCGCGTATCATCGAAGCTGACAAACCCCAGGCGGAAATCCTTGCTGAAATAAGAACACTGGTCTGGTCGTATCTGTGATCGGCAAGCTTGTAATACTGCAATGAAGAAATCCTCACTTGTCATTGAACTGATCGGGCCACCAGGGGCAGGCAAGACCACGCTTTCAGAGGCTTTGAGCTGCCGCGAGGCAATCCTGACTGGTGCGTTTCCGAATATCCGCGCTATCAACAATCTGCCCTTTTTTATCGGAAACGGTTTTGCCTTACTGCCCACTTTTTATTCTCTTTACCGGGGAAAGTACAAAAGAGGTCCTACACGTCAAGAGTTGGCGTATATGACGATCCTGACCGGATGGCCCCGCGTTTTGGAATCTCGATCTGGCTATGATGGGAAGACTATGCTTCTCGATCAGGGTCCGGTTTACATGCTGACCGAACTGCTGCGTTTTGATCGAGGGATCATAACAAACGGGCTCACCGGGGCCTGGTGGCGCAATGCTTGTAAACGATGGGCTGAGACTCTGGATCTTGTCATTCGCCTGGATGCACCGGATAAAACTTTGATCGAGCGTATCCGCAGGCGAGAGAAGTTCCACGGCATAAAAACAAATTCTGATGCGAGAGCAATCGAATACCTGACAAGTCATCGCTCGACCCAGGAAAAAGTGCTTTCAGACTTGCTGCCCAGCAGCACAGATGACCGTGTAGTTTCCTTTGACACAACGCAAATGTCTCTTGATGAGACAGTCACCCACATTTTGGAACTCTTAAAAAAGATCAAGCGAAAAAATGTCAACACTCAATAATTCTCTGAAGTTTGTTTCAAGCCTGTTTTTAGATAAAGGGTTAACAAAAAAAGCCTATTTAAATGCCTTGACGGTTATTCTTGATTATGCAGCCAGCCTGCTGGTCGGCTTCTTTCTCACTCCGCTTATGGTTGTCGGTTTGGGGGATTATTTTTATGGATTGTGGCAGATCTTAAACCGGCTGATTGGGTATATTTCTCCGGCGAGTGGACGACCAGGGTATGCTTTGAAATGGACACTTGCAAATCAGCAGGCCTCAACGGATTATGCTCAAAAGCGCCGTTACGTTGGCAGCACGTTAGTCATCTGGCTCTTATTCCTGCCATTTCTGATTGTTCTGGGAGGAATTATTAGCTGGTTTGTGCCCAATTGGGTACATGTCTCCGGTGAGGCCATTTGGATTGTTCGGCTGGTCGCGGCCCTACTGGTTACCAACCTGGTGGTTGATACTCTGTCATCGGTGCCCCAGGTAACGCTGCAAGGTGAGAACCTTGGTTACAAGCGCATGGGCATGTCAGTTGTGCTGATCCTTAGTGGAGGGGGATTTACGTGGCTGGCTCTTTATCTTAGAACAGGGATTATTGGGGTCGCCGTATCGGTTGTAATGACGACTGTCGTCACCGGCTTGTTTTTTCTGTGGGTGGTACGAAGCTATACTCCCTGGTTTGGGGTATCCCGACCACAGCCGGCTGATACTTACCAGATGCTGGGTCTGAGTTGGTGGTTTTTGGCGTGGAATTTTGTAACGAGTTTACTCCTGGCGAGCGATGTCGTTGTGCTGGGTTTGCTGAACTCTGTTGAATCGGTTACCAATTACTCTCTGACCAAATATGTGCCTGAGACCATGATCGGGGCGATTGTGATTGTCGTTTTTGGCATTACTCCTGGCCTGGGCAGTATTATTGGAACGGGAGATTATAAAAAAGCTTCCCGCTTGCGGGGGGAGATCATGACCGTGATTTGGCTGGTTGTGACCACTCTGGGGACCACTATTTTATTATGGAATAAGACTTTCCTCGGATTATGGGTTGGTGTAGATCGTTATTCAGGCTCAATCCCTAACCTCTTAATTGTAATTGGAGCTATGCAGCTTGCTTATATCCGCAGCGACGGCAATATTATCGATCTAACGCTGCGTCTCAAATCAAAAGTCCTGCTGGGTCTTCTGTCAGTCGCCATCTCGATTGTATTCGCCAGCGTCGCGGTAGGTTATTTCAAACTTGGTATTGTTGGACTGTGTCTTGGCATTATGGCTGGCCGCTTGATCATCAGCCTGGGATATCCGGCATTGATCGGTCGCTTTCTCGGTATTTCCCTGTCTTCCCAGCTAACAGGCATTATCAGGCCCGCCATCATCATGACCCTGCTCTTCGGGGGCGCGGTCCTGCTGGATAGTTATCTGCCCTCCTTAACCTATGCGGGGCTAATGGGCTGGCTGCTTTTCGCTTTGTTTGCCGGCCTAACGGCTCTCCTGATCTTCCTGATATCTTTTTACAGCGGTCTAAGGACCAGTCAACGGAAAGATATTATGCGGCGTCTGCGGACCGTGATTACAGCTTAGTAATTCTAAGTAGCTAGCGAAAAGTACTTTTAGAAAGTGTGTACTTGGAGGCGGACACACCGCCGGGGACGGCGGCTTGAGCAGACCGCAATCGTTCAGCGGATTTATGGGAGCGAGCCTGGAAGGGGATGGTCAAGTGAATGGCTGTGGAGAATGACCAAATGAATCTACGTAAAAGCTTGTATTTTGGATTGGTAGCGTTGAGAGGGCAGGCCTTAGGTGCCCATTATGAGCGTTTCTGTCGAGAGTCCCAGGAAGGTATTCCTGTTGATACAACTAAGAAATCACTCATTGAACTCTTGAGTCATTGCGAACAATCGGTACCTTATTATGCCCAGATCATGAAGGCCAGGGGTGATTCCTACACAGAAGATCCTGAAGAATATCTGCGCAGCTTTCCGGTCCTAAGCAAGGATGGTATTCGCCGCAATTTTGAGGCGCTCAAATCCTCAGACCTGCCAAAGCGGAAGTGGTACTTTAATACTTCCGGGGGCTCTACAGGGGAGCCAGCCCGATTCATTCAAGACCATGATTATGCAGCCAAGGCGGGAGCCTTAAAGTTCCTGTACTCCCGATTGGCTGCGGGCAAGGATCTTGGCGACAGTGAAATAGAGTTTTGGAGTTCCCCCCGCGATATGGAGAGGAGCAACAAAAGCCAGACGGCGCAATTGATCAATAAGCTGACCAACATACAAATATTAAGTGTATTCCGGCTTGAGCCTGACGTGATCTGCCGATACATTAGTATCCTCAACAATAAAAAGCCGAAGCTGATCATTGCTTACGCTTCCGCCATGTTCCAGATCGCAAGATTCGTGGAAAAAAACAATCTCCATGTAGTTCCCCAGGAAGCTATTATCGTAAGCGCGGCAACACTCTATCCTTATATGCGTGAGACCATCGAGCGAGTATTTCAATGCCGAGTGTTCAACCGCTATGGATCACGCGAAGTTGGAGATATTGCCTGTGAGCGTCCCGGATATGACGGGCTTTGGGTAGCTCCATGGGGCAACTACCTTGAGATCGCGGATCATGACGGCAATCGATTAGCGGAGGGGGCGAAGGGGGAAATCCTTGTGACTTCACTTACCAATTATGCGATGCCTCTCATCCGTTACCAGATCGGTGATCGCGGCGTGCTCCGCTCGAGGGATAAAGATAACTGCCAGATGCTGGCTGGAGTCCTTGGCCGGACATACGATGTGTTTATCAATAGCAGGGGATTACTGATCGAATCTGGTTACTTTATGCCATTACTATACTTCCGGGATTGGATCGCCAAGTATCAGGTCATTCAGAAAAGCCCCACGAGCATCCTGTTCAAGATCGTAAAATCCGGAGTGGAGATTCCACCCGGCGAGTTGGATGAGATTGCCAACAACACCGGATTGATCATGGATGACGATCAGTGTGAGACTCGTTTTGAATTTGTAAATGAGATCCCGGCCAGCGAATCGGGAAAATTCCGTTTTCTTGTTTCTGAGGTCCGGGCGGGTTGATCTTATCTGCCCATCGATAAAATGAAGCCTAACTTCCTGATCGGTTCTTTGGCATTTGGCAAGTGGGGCATTGTTGTCCTAACAGTTGGGGTTGCCCTTCTGATTGCGCTATCCGGAATCTTTTATCCATCCACTTTGATTCCGTTATATATTTTGGGAGCTGTTATTGCAGCACTGATCGGTTACGTCTTGTTGATGAATCCGGTCTGGTCGCTATACATTGCTTTATTTATCGCTTTGCTTCCGATGGGTACGATTCCTGAGAATCTTCAGTCGCTTCTCAATCGCGCCATAGCAGTGATTGCGATGGGCACCTGGCTGTTTGACGTGATTTTCAAGAGACGTAAGATCTCTTTCACGGCCAGTGCGCTCTTCATGCTGATCTTCCTGGCGTGGGCAAACCTAACCATGTTTTGGGCTGAAAATTTTAGCGCTGGGCTTACCCGCTTGCAGGTATATCTATTGAGATTTCTAGTATTTCTAATCTTAATACCCAATGAAATAAAGAGCCGGAAACAACTGGACGGGCTTCTGGACGTAATGAGTCTGAGTGGGTGGGTATTGATCGTATCCAGCCTGATCGCCATGCTTAATAACGGCTATATGCCCGGCTCACGTTTCAAATTGTTTGATGCCAATGAGAATTCACTGGGAGTGCTGGCATTGTTGGCGATGTCGGCTGTTCTCATACGATCCTCCCATCCCTCGAAAAATAAGTCTTTGAGGACATTCATCGCAGCTCTTTTCGTGTTGCTGACGATCGGGTTAGTGGCGGTAAGTGGTTCCCGAGGCGGCAGCATTTCTGTAATCATCGCGCTGGCCGCCTTCTGGCTTTGGAAATCTTCACGACCCTGGGGGAAATTCGGATTTGCGATCTTGATTTTGGGATTTATAGTTACGCCTTTTGTTTTCAAGACCACCATTGATCGGTTTGTGCAAGTGTCAGGGGGTTCGGTGCTGGGAGGCAGAGAAATCCTTTGGCAGGCTGCATGGCAACTCATTACTCAGCACCCATTGGGCGGGGTAGGTATCGGCAATGCGCCTTATTCAATTGTGCCCTATGTGACCTTATTGGCAAGCACGTCAGGCAAAGACAGTGTTTCCCTGCACAACCCGGTATTACTGGTTTGGAGTGAAACGGGTTTTCTGGGCATTGGCCTGTATCTGGCAGTGCTTACCAGTGCTTTAGTATCTTTTATCAAACACTGGTTGAAGTATGGAAAACGTGTGGCCCAATATTTGACGCCTTATTTTGCGTTCGTAGCGTCTTTGTTTCTGGGCTATATGGCCTCCTGGATCAAGGGAGGGGGAATGGAAGCCGACTTCACATATTTCTTAATGTTGGCTCTGCTCTTGATTCCATCCGGGCTCAACGTGGAAGCAGACCGAGATGAAGACAGGGCTTTGACGCAAAAATGAAAACAGCATCCACTCACTTAGCAATTTTCATTCCGGCACTGAATGGGGGCGGCGCTGAACAAAGCATGTTGAAATTGGCTGACGGATTCGCCCGGCGTGGGTACCGGGTTGATCTGGTATTGGTTCATAGGGCGGGGCCCTACCTGGCCGACGTGCCTGATTCAGTTCGATTGATTGTGTTGAATTCGTCCAGGGATCTGTTCAGTCTGATGCCCCTGGTTCGTTACTTACGTCGGGAAACGCCAGAGGTCCTGCTCTCTGGCTTGCATACAAACATCATAGCACTGGGAGCCAAACGGTTGGCACGTGTTCCCACGCGAGTTGTGGTGAGTGAGCGCAACACACTGTCACAAAACGTGAAGCATTATTCCAGGGATGTGCGGCTTCGACTGGTCCCGCACTTAGTTAAGTGGGTCTATCCATGGGCAGATGCTGTAGTGGCTGTTTCAAACGGTGTGGCGGCTGATCTTGCACGTATCACAGGTATCCCTGATCAACGCATCAAAGTGATTTACAACCCGGTGGTTACTCTGGGATTGAAGAGAAAAGCACAGGAAGCGCTGGAGCACCCATGGTTTGGATCCGGAACGCCTCCCGTCGTACTGGCAGTGGGTCGCTTGACGCCGCAGAAAGATTTTTCCACGCTGATCACCGCTTTTGCTCAGGTCCGGCGCGTCCGCCCTGTTCGCCTCTTAATTCTGGGAGAAGGCAGTGAGCGCACCAAACTGGAAAGCCTGGTTTGCGATCTAGGCCTGGAAGCAGAGGTGAGTATGCCGGGTTTTGCCTGTAATCCCTATCCATATATGAGGCGCGCTTCGGCCTTCGTACTCTCGTCGTGCTGGGAAGGGCTTCCGGGAGTACTGATCGAAGCCATGTATTGTGGCTTGCCGCTGGTCGCAACAGATTGCCCCAATGGTCCGAGGGAAATTTTGGATGAAGGGAAGTATGGCAGGTTGGTTCCTGTCAGAGATGTGAATGCTATTGCTCAGGCCATCCATGATGCACTAGACAATAAAATTCTGCCTCCGCCGCAGGAAGGCTGGCAACGCTTCGAACAGGAATTTATCGTTGATCAATATTGTAAGGTGCTGTTTGGAGAGGATCCCCAATAGGGGATGAGCGCTGATGAGAAGTAAACTTTCGTTTCTGATGTGCCTGGGTCTGGATTTGCTCCTGCTCACAGGTTTAGCGAGTTGTTTATCTGATTCGCCGACAATGACATCAAACGAGATATTGACCGAGATACCGACCGAGACACAAGCTCCCCAATCGTCCAGTACTGCTATTCCCACAGATCCTATCAATTCCGGACCAATTCCCGTTTTTCGGGGTGCAGAGGGATTTGGCGTAGATACCCTTGGAGGACGAGGTGGGGCAGTGATGGAAGTGACCAATTTAGATGATTCCGGTGCAGGCTCGTTGCGGGCCGCTATAGATGCTGATGGACCGCGCATTGTTGTTTTCCGCGTAGCCGGCACTATCGATCTTAAGTCCACCCTGAACATCAAAAATCCTTATATCACCGTTGCCGGTCAGACTGCTCCGGGTGGTGGGATCACTTTACGAGATCAGAGTTTGGAGACCGACCCGCTGTTAGCCATCGAAACTCATGATGTGGTCATTCGTTATCTGACCTGGCGTGCGGGACCCCCAGCAGCAGGGGACGCCGTAGGCATTATTTCTGGTGATGCTCACGATAGCTACAATGTTGTAGTTGACCATAACTCAATGAGCTGGGGCGTCGATCAGGTCTTTGCCACCTGGTATGACATTCACGACATCACAATTCAATGGAATATATTCTCTGAGGCATTGAATTGCAGCTTGCACCCTAAGGGCTGTCACAGCAAAGGACCTATGCTGGGAAGTTATGCCAGCGACGAGAGAAAAGATAAGCCTGGTGCATATAATATTTCTTTTCACCACAATTTGATGGCACACAATGGAGAGCGCAATCCATTAGTTAAGACGAGCGGGGTCTCCGATGTGGTAAATAACGTAGTCTACAATCCCTTCGGAACGTTCAGTCACGTGGACATGGATTCACAATTGACCCTGCTTCCAGTCAATTTTATTGGCAATTACTTCAAGCCCGGTCCCGATACGACCCCTGGAAAATATGGCATACGGGCCATCAACCCCGGCTCTTTTGGGACTGAAATCTATGTGGAGGGAAATATCGGTCCTCATCGAATGACGAACGATCTGCCGGAGATTGACATTGTGGACCCGGATTCAAGGCAATACGTTGTATCCCTTCGCCATCCTGCGGCCCCTGTGACTACGACGAGCGCTTTTGAAGCCTATGAACAGGTGCTGGCCGAAGCAGGGGCAAACCAGGGACTCAGTTGTGATGGGGCTTTCTTTGTCCGCAGGGATGCAGTTGACGAACGGATTGTGGGTGAAGTAAAGGACGGCACCGGCAAAATCATTGATGATCCTTCTCAGGTGGGTGGCTGGCTGACCATTCCACTCGCCGACCCATGCTCCGATTTAGATCACGACGGGATGCCCGATCTCTGGGAACAAAAATATGGTTTCAACCCCAATGATGCCAGCGATGCATCCAACGATGCTAACGGAAACGGGTACACAAATATCGAAGAATTCTTGGACGGTACCAACCCACTTCAATAAATTAGGAATTGATTTGTGCAGCAGCTCTCATTAAGTCAGACCAAAGATCTAGGAAATTCGGTTCAAGCGAAAACACTCCTTTTCGTCGGACCCAAACCGCCTCCCATTGGAGGTTCACCTCTCACGGTGCAAGCCATGCTCGAGGAGTTAGCCTTTTATCCCTCTGTACGGGTGAAATTAATCAGTACCTCTCCCGGGCTGGATGTCAGAAAAAAGATGACCGGCTTCAACTTTGAGAAAGTTTGGCGGTCCATAGTGATCCTGCCAAAGTACATGTATGAAATTCCAGGGTGCGATGCGGTTCTGGTATTTGCCAATGATCTGTTCGCCATTACCCTTGTGCCTCTTTTGTTATTCTGGGCACGGCTTTTTCGCAAACCCTTTTATCTAAAACCGGTTGGAGCCGGACTAGACCTATATATCAAGGCTCAGAAAAAAATATTCCGAGAGTATTTGTTAAGGGTATTACGCGCCACGGATGGCATCCTGACGCAAACTCAGTTGCTCAGCGGTGATCTCCATGACCTGGGATGTTCAAATGCATATTATCTGCCGGGATGCAGGCCGTTAGCCCCGATTGTACCGATCCATAGAGAAGAGGTGACAGATCTGCGGTTAATTTTCCTGGGCCATATTACCCGCCTTAAAGGTCCGTTGGTTTTGCTTGAGGCCCTCAGATATTTACCAGAGATTTGCGATCAAAAAGTCACTTGCGACTTTTATGGCCCCATCCACGATGATATGCGCGCTGAGTTCTGGCAGGGACTCAAAGCGACCCCCAATGCCCATTACTGTGGAGTGACCGAGCCTGGCACGGGGCCACAATTGATTTCGGAATACGATGCTCTGGTCTTACCAACTTATTATGATACGGAGGGCCACCCCGGCGTAATTATCGAAGCGATGCACGCAGGGGTGCCGGTAATTAGCACACAGGTTCGTACCTTTCCGGAGCTGATCACCAATGGAATAAATGGGTTTCTTGTACCGACCAAGGATTCGCGTGCGCTGGCCGAAGCCATCTATCTCCTTGCGGTTGACCCGGGCCTGGCAAAAAAAATGGGCCAGGCTAACCACCTCAAAGGACGGGAATTTTCCGCTGAAATTGTTGTAGCGCAAATGTTGAAGATCATCTTTCCACCCTGTGCACTGATCAGGGAGCAGGCATAATGCGTATCCTAATTATGGCGCAGTGCTATGCCCCGGAGGAGGTCAGTGCTGCAGTTATGATCACGGAGCTTGCCACTGACCTGGCAAAGCATGGCCATCAGGTCAGCGTGATTACCGGTGCACCAAACTATCCATACGGGCGCGTCTTCAAGGGCTACCGCAATCAGTTTTATCAGGCCGAAACATTGGACGGTGTACGCGTGATCCGCACCTGGAGTTATATTTCGCCCTCCAAAAAATTCTGGCCGCGCTTACTTCACTACGGGACATACAGCGCGACTGCTTTTTATGGTGGATTAGCGGCCGGTCGCCCAGATGTACTCATCAGTTTTTCGCCCCCGTTGCCTCTTGGGATTTCAGCCTGGCTGCTCAGCCGAGCATGGCAGATACCCTGGGTGCTCCAACTCGAAGATCTGTATCCTGATGCTGCAGTCGCAGCAGGCGTGATGACAAATAAAAAAGTAATCTCCTTCTTCCGTGGGTTGGAAAAATTTCTTTATCAAAAGTCTCATCAGATTTCAGTTATCTCGGAGAGTTTTCGGCAAACGCTGCTCGCGAAGAAAGTCCCTAATTCAAAGATAGAAGTTATCCCGGTGTGGGCAGATCCCGCTGAAGTACGCCCCCTGCCAAAGCAAAATACTTTTCGCCTGAAGCAGGGACTGGATGATAAATTTGTCGTGATGTACGCGGGCAATCTCGGGTTGACATCCTGCCTTGAGGATATTCTACAGGCGGCAGAAGTCCTGCGTGAACAGACAAGCATTCAATTTGTGATCGTCGGAGAAGGGGCGAAGAAAGAAACTCTGGAAGCAGGGATACGGAGCAAGCAATTGACGAATGTAATGATCCTGCCTTACCAGCCGCGAGATATCTTTCCTGAGATGCTGGCTGCGGCCGATGTTATTCTTGTAACTCTCAATGCCGCTGCAGCGCTTTCATCCCTGCCAAGCAAGATATTCAGTGGAATGGCCAGTGCCCGCCCGATCCTGGCGGTGGCTCCGTTGGGAAGCGAGTTGGCGCATATTGTCAGGGAAGCGAACTGTGGGTGGACTGTTCCGCCGGGCTCATCAATGGAATTGGCCACGTCGATTGCCTCGGCAATGAATCAAGGTTCTGTCCTTGTGCAAATGGGCCAAAATGGTCGTGCATACCTGGAAAGATACTATTCACGCAATCATTGTGTTGCCGCATATGAAAAAATGTTGATTGCCTTATGTAAAGCGGTCCAAAAGAAACATGTTGACGTTGGAGAAGTGCTATGAATGCAGAAACCTTTGCTGAATGGATGCGCCGACAAGGGCATCAGGTATACCGTACGGCCAGCAGTTACTGGTACGAGGCTGGCCCGCGTGTGCTTCAGGCGTTTCCCTACCACTGGCTGATTACTCCGGATAAAAAGGAGATCCAGAGCTTGATGCTGAAGCACGGAGTCATCAGTCTGCGCTATTCGACTCCGCTCGACTTTCCGGATGGTATGGTAAGTTATCACATTCAGTTGCACCAGCCCTATGAATTCGAGGCGTTGAAGTCACAGACGCGTAATGGCATAAAGCGTGGACTGGATCATTTTCAGATTGAACAGATTTCATTTGAAAGATTGGCAACTGAGGGGTGGGCCCTGCAAAATGACACCTTGACTCGCCAGGATCGGCTGCGCAGTATGAGGCAGGCTGAATGGGAACGTTTGTGTCGTTCAGCAGAGGGACTGTCGGGTTTCGAGGCCTGGGCGGCGACCGCAAGTGGGCAACTTGCCGGTGCTCTTATTATTTGTCGAATCGATGATATGTTCAACGTGCCCTATGCAATGAGTCGCAGCTGCTGCTTAAGAGATCATGTGAACAATGCGTTGTTCTACTCGGTCAGCTGCGAATTGTTGAAACGTCCGGACACACGCGGTGTATTTTTTACGGTTCAATCACTTGACGCACCAGCCAATGTAGATGAATTTAAGTTCCGGATGGGATTCGAGACCAGAGCGGTACGCCAGCGCGTGGATTTTCACCCACTGCTTAGTCCATTGGCTATGCCAGCCGTGCATAACTGGAGCCAGAGGTTACTCAAGCGTGACCCGTCAAATCCGTTCCTGGCGAAAGCCGAAGGAATGTTGCGCTTCCATGTGGAAGGTAAATGGCCGCTGGCTGAGCAGACCTGGCCAGAATGCTTAATAAATCAAAAAGAAGCTTTTGTTCATTGATTTGTCGAACCTAGAAAGGAGGGATGATGTCAAATTTCGATGGATGTCAGTTGCCCAGCGTTCCCAGATTTTCAACAGGCCTTGCCAGCCCGAGCGACAGGTCTTTGCTCGGATTTACCAAGCGTCTGTTGGCAGTTCCATGGAACCGTTATGTAAAAAAATGGCTGAAGCAGGCTTATTACACATCCGTGCGCCGGCGCGGAGATCCAGCCAGGCAAACGGCAGTCAAGGACTTTGCACCAGTAGTTCCGATCAAAAATGGGGATATGGTCAGAGTGCGTTCTCGCGAGGAAATAGCCTCCACATTGGATCCATTCAAAGAATTAAAAGGTTGTGCATTTCTGCCGGACATGTACCAGTACTGCGGTACACAACAGCGCGTCCTTAAGTCCATGCAATACTTTATGGATGAACGTGACTATAAGCTCAAGAAAGTGCGCGGGGTGATAC
>DATGYJ010000099.1:0-27592 GCA_035298105.1 Anaerolineales bacterium
GGCTTGCCCATTATCGGTTTCATTCTATTCATTGGTGCAGCCGGCGCGCCAATGCCCGGGACCCTGACCGTCATTGCTGTTGGAGCGTTTTGTAACCAGGGACTCTTCGCCTGGCCTGTGGTTGCGCTGGTTGGCTGGCTCAGCGCGGTCACTGGCGACAGCCTGAGTTACGCGATGGGCTATTACGCCCGTGAGCATATCCTGCGCCGCTTCAGCGGAACACCGGCCTGGACCCGGGGTGAGCAGTCCTTTCAGCGCTGGGGCGGGCTGTCCGTTTTTCTGACACGCTTTCTGATCACTGCGATTGCAATTCCCATCAATTTGATTGCAGGAACGGGGGATTATCCTTACAGGCGTTTTTTAGTCTACGACCTGACAGGCGAGGCAATTTGGATTCTAGGTTTTGGCTATCTTGGGTACCTCTTCGGCAGCGACTGGGAAGTGGTCAGTGATTTCATCACAAATTTCGGCGGTCTCATGCTAGGCCTGGTAGTTTTAATCACAGGTATTGTCCTCGCAATACGCTGGTTCAGAACGGGAGCCAGTCAAACGAATCATTCCCCCAGGTCTCCTCAGCAATAAGGGCAGAAGATCGAAGCCCTATTTGTCTCATTTTCTCATCGAGCGGGATTATTCTATTAGGAAGATCAAAGAGACCAATGGATGAGTCCCGCTCACGTGAAAGTGTTTACTATCCGATGAAGCTCCGCAAGAGCAGCCACATTTCCAATATTCCTTCCACTGAAACAGCCTCAACCTCTTTCGAGAGCCTGTTCTATGAATATTGGAGTTCCATATATCGCCTGCTTTTGCGCCTGGTGATAGACCCTGCCGAAGCAGAAGATCTGGCGTTGGAAACGTTTTTCCGTCTTTACCAGCGGCATCCTGAGCCCGATAAAGAATTCAATACACCAGGCTGGCTACATCGAGTTGCAAGCAATCTGGCATTGCATTCGATCAGAAGTTTCCAGCGCCGTGAACATTATGAATTGACGGCAGGCAAAGGCGCACTCGAGCAGGAGCCTGAAAACCGCCCTTCTGAGATTTTTGCAGAAAAGGAAGATCAGCGCTTCGCCCGTCTAGCACTTTCTCAAATGAACACACGCCAGGCAGAGCTTTTGATTATGCGCTATTCGGGAATGTCTTATCAGGAAATCGCTCAACAATTGAGCCTTTCTACGACATCCATTGGTCCGTTATTGCTGCGCGCTGAACGCGATTTCGAAAAACGTTACCGCGCGCTCTTGGAGGAGAAGCCATGAACAAACATCTGGATGATGGTCAATTACGAGCCGCTCTCGATGGAGAATTAAGTCCGGAAGGACGCCGGCATCTGGAGGACTGCTCCGCCTGTCGGACGCGGCAAAAGCTATTGGAGACCCGTACGCGACGGGTCGCCGATAAGTTAGCCTTTCTCTCTTCGACGAAGGACGTGCGTCTTTCCACGCCTCAAGCCTGGCACCGTTTCAATCAGCAAATAATCACTCAAAAGGAGATCCCTATGTTGAAAAAGTTAACTGCCTCCCCGCTCGTTCGTTATGCTTTACCTGCACTGCTTATTCTGACTCTGATCTTCGCATTCCCCGGCACACGTGCGCTGGCAAGCCAGCTGCTCGACCTGTTTCGTATTCAGCAAGTGGCCGTTGTACCCATTGATGTGACGGGTATCCAACAACTGAATGGCGATGGTCCACTCGGGAAACAGATCAGTCAGTTGATTTCAAATTCGATGACGATCACACAAAAGCCTGGCGACCCCATTGAGGCGCAGGACGCGCATCAAGCCAGTCAATTGGCCGATTTCACCGTCCGTTTGCCTGAAGGTATGACCCCCTCACGGATCAGCGTGATGAAAAGCTCGGCCTTCACACTGACGGTGGATCGCGCCAAAGTAGATGCTCTCCTAAAAGAGGCCGGTAGAAGCGATCTTGTCCTGCCGGATTCGGTGGATGGCGCTGAAATTTCGGTGAATGTCCCCGCGGGCGTGAGCGTAAGTTATGGCACGTGTCCGAAGCCCGGCAGTGATGGAGAGGGATCCGGTCCGGACAGAGCCGGCTCACGCGGCCGCCGCTATGCAGATTGTGTTATCCTTGCCCAAATCCCCAGCCCCACGGTGACTGCCCCGCCGAATGTCAACGTCCCGCAACTGGCTCAAATTGCACTTGAATTCACGGGCATGACCAGCGAACAGGCTACGGCGTTCACCGATACCGTGGATTGGACTTCTACGCTCGTGATCCCGATCCCGAAGAACGCCGCCACCTATCAGCAGATCCCTGTCGATGGCGTCACCGGGACCCTCATTCAACGACCTTCTGACGATGCACCTCAATTTGCCCTGTTATGGGTCAAGGATGGGATCATCTATACCATCGGTGGCCTGGGCAGTAATTCACAGCAAGCCATCCAGATGGCAAACTCATTGCGCTAAGAATCAGAAGGACAAGGTAGTAACGACTCCCCTGGCACCGCCCGCCAGGGCAGGTGTGCGAAGCGCCCTGTGGGTTAGTCGTCTGTGCTTCCAGCGGTTGAAACCGCCACTATCAAACTCTCATACTAAGGATGATGTATGTCTCTTGCCTCTGCAATAGAGACTGACCAATTGAGAAAAGTCTTCGGCGATTATGCCGCTGTGAAAGGCCTCACCCTGCAAGTCAGGCAGGGTGAGGTGTTCGGTTTTCTGGGCCCGAACGGCGCGGGAAAAACGACTTCCATAAAAATGTTATTGGGTTTGATCGCGCCGACTTCTGGCGTCGCATCTTTATTAGGGAAGCCGGTTGGAGACCGCACAGCCCTGAGCCGGATTGGATTCCTGCCGGAGCATTTCAGATTTCAAGAGTGGTTAACTGCCAATGAGTTCCTCTGCCTGCATGGACAATTACTTGACATGCCAGCGGAGGATCTCAACGCGCGGGTTGATGAACTCCTTGAACAGGTCGGTCTATCGGATTATCGCAACAAACAACTACGGACTTTCTCGAAGGGCATGCTCCAGCGCATCGGGTTGGCGCAAGCCTTATTGAACCGGCCGGCCCTCGTCTTTCTGGATGAACCGACCTCGGGCCTGGATCCAGTTGGCCGGCGCCTCGTGAGAGATATGATCCATGAGCTAAGAAAGCAAGGCACATCCGTCTTTTTGAACTCACATCTCTTGAGCGAGATCGAAGTCACCTGTGACCGGGTTGCATTCATCCGGCATGGGGAAGTGGTGCGCATGCTCGAAATGGCATCCCTCTCCACCGGACAATCTAAGGTGACCATCCGGGTGCACAACTTTGCGGCGGAAGCGCTGAATGGACTCTGCCGTTGGGGACAGGATGTGCAATGGAATGATGACCACATTACAATGAATATTCAAAACGAATCCGCGTTGCCCGAAATCACCCGTTATCTGGTGGAGCAAGGTGCAGAAGTCTATGCGGTTTCACCGAACCGTCTTTCTTTGGAAGAGATTTTTATCGAAACTGTTGGCAAGGACGGTGGACTATGAGCCCTGCCTGGATCCTTGCAAAATTGACCTTCCGGGAAGCCATCCGCAGGCGCATCCTGCTGGCCGGGTTGATCCTGGGGGTCAGCTTTCTGATCCTCTTTACAATCGGTTTCCATTTCATCCTGGCGCAAGTGCGGGCCGTGACGGTTGCCAACGCCCCGAGTCAGGGCATAGCCCATGTAGCAGACGTGGAAAGCATGAATGTCTTTGTCATGATGGGATTGTACGCGGTCACTTTTCTTTCCATTGCAATGGCGGCCCTCCTGGGAGCTGACACCCTCGCCGGAGAGATCAACTCTGGGACAATCCAAACCATCGTCACCAAGCCCATCCGGCGTTCTGATGTCGTTCTTGGGAAGTGGCTCGGCTTCGCCGGGCTGCTGGGTTCCTATCTTTTATTCATGGCCGGAGGCATTATCTTGAGCGTGTATTTCCAAACGCGCTACACTCCCGACAATTTATTGATTGGCCTGGCCCTGATCTATCTTGAAGCTTTGCTGGTGATGACAATTACCCTGATGTGTTCAAGTGCATTTCCCGCCCTGGCAACCGGAGGCATTGTCTTCGGTCTCTACGGTCTTGCTTTTGTTGGCGGCTGGATCGAACAGTTCGGCTCGGTCATCCAAAATCAAACGGCAGTGAAGATCGGTATTATCACCAGCCTGATCGTTCCCAGTGAAGCATTATGGAGGCGGGCAGCATTTGAAATGCAATCACCTCTGGCGGGAGTTCTAGGCATATCCCCATTTGGAGCTACCTCTGTGCCGAGTATCCTGATGATCGTCTACGCGGCGTTATACCTCGTGGCTTCCCTGATCCTCGCGATCCGTATTTTTCAGAAAAGAGACCTATGAGTTAGGCCAAGAACTCGATCCTACTCACCAGGATAGTCGTCCCTGCAACCTCAAAATGCAGGGACTTTTCTTTGCCAGTAACGCCGATCGTCATGGAGGGCTATCAAAATTGTAGACGTTTGACACTGGCGTTTGATTTAGCGGCTGATATAATTTTTTAATCAAACTTCTTTGAGAGGGTCATTGCTATGATCACAATAAAGCCCACCTCCAAAAGATATATTCTGTTCTTCATTCTGGCCATTTTCCTGAGTTCCTGCGGCACAGCAGCCTCACCCACTCCCGATCTGCAAGCAACCGGTACGTCCCTGGGTCTACAGGAAACAATGGTCGCCCTGAATGCAACCGTTCAAGCCTATTCCGCTGCACAAACGGAGGCTGCCAGGCCAACAGCCACTCCCCTTCCCACAGCAACTCTCTCGCCCACTCCAACGGTCACACCAGGCCCCCTGGTGATTCGGGATGACTTCAGCAGTAATACCGGCCGCTGGATAGAGTGTGGAATGTGCCGGATCGAAGAGGGTGTCCTGCACATGGGTCCTTACCCCGTTTCAGATAAGGGCCAGGGCTATATGGCAATTTGTGCGGACTGCGGCATCGCGCAGGATTACAAAATGGGTGTAGATGCCACCTTCAAAGATGGATATACTGACCGTGGATTTGGATTGATCCTCCGAGAAGGCAACGGCAATTACGCGGATGTTGAGATTACGACCTGGCAGGTCTACGGTGGATGGGTTTACGACAAGTCTCGTAATTCGTGGGGAAATTTACTGGGTGGCGATCCATGGAAACTCAGTGGGGCACTCTATCCCAGTTACGGCACCAACCGGCTTGAAGTGGAAGTTGCCTCGCAGGGCGGGAAAAGTAAATTATCGATCTTTATCAACGGCCAGCCGATCAACACAACTGAAATGCCCGCCTTCTCCGGAAGGGTGGGTCTGGTCGTAGGGCTGCATAGTCTTGGTGTGGTCTTCGACAATTTTTATTTTGAAGGTTATACGACGCCCCTGCCGGCGAATAATAACCCGGATCAGCAGGGATGATGATCTTGTCGGTCACCCTGCAACCTATTATTCAGCTTGACCATAATTGCTCAACAACGTAGTCGCTTTTTTACCAGAAAATGAACGACTGCACCTGTCCTGACGGACGGTGTCAGGAAAGTCGTTACTACTTAAGTGAATAAATAACCGGACCTCGGAAGTATCTCCGAGGTCCGGTTGCTTCATATTTCTAATCAGATGATCTATGCTTTTTCTTCACGCGCCATCACATCCATGACCGCGACCGAAGCGATCTGGACAATGGCATTGACATCGTCGCCGGTCTGCAGCACATGGACCGGAGCACCCACACCGAGCAGGATGGGACCGATCGCTTTGGCTTTGCCCAGGCGAGCCAGCAGCTTATAGGCGATGTTTGCCGATTCAAGGGATGGGAAGACCAGTACATTCGCATCTTTGACCGCGCTGAACGGGTAGCGGTTTTCAATCAAGTCAGCTACTACGGCTGTATCTGCCTGCATCTCTCCATCCACCTGGAGGTCGGGGCGGCGCGCTTTCGTCAGTTCAACGGCCCGCCGCACTTTGTCCGAGAGCGGATGCGGGGTGGAGCCGAAGTTCGAGAACGAGAGAAAAGCCACGCGTGGGTCGATCTCCAGGCGCTTGGCAAAATCCGCGGCCAGGCAGGCGATCTCCACCAGGTCTTCGGCTGTCGGATCGATGTTGACCGTTGCATCTGTAAAGAGATAGACCTGGTCTTCGACGATCATGATATAGACGCCCGCGGCGCGTGTGGCGCCCGAAGCAGTATGATGGATCTGCAAGGATGGACGGATCACTTCAGGATAGTCATAAGTGAGTCCCGAAACGAACGCATCCGCGTCGCCCAGCTTGACCATCAACGAACCAAAGACATTGGGTTCGCTTACCAGCTTGGCGGCATCCACAATATTGGCTCCTTTGCGCTGGCGCAGCTCATAATAAGCCTGTTTGTAAGATTCGAGTTTATCGAACTCAGCGGGATCGACCACCTGAGGCTGATATTCCAGGCCGAGATTCTTTAATTGTTCCTCAATGACATTCTGATGACCGATCAATATAGGCGTCGCAATCCCCTCTTCCTTGATTTGGTAGGCAGCGCGGATGATCTTCTGCTCTTCGCCTTCTGCAAAGGCGACCCGCTTGGTACCTCCTGAGGAACGCGCCTTGTTCTGGAAGAAGTAGCGGACCTGTTCGCCCTTGCCCTGCCGGTAAGCAAGCTGTTCACGGTACTCACTGATGTCGATGGTCTTGCGATTGACGCCAGTTTTCATCGCCATATCAGCCACAGCCGGCGCTTCCCACAAGAGCACGCGTGGATCCAGTGGTTTCGGAATGATGTATTCGCGTCCGAACTTGATGCTCTCGCCGCCATAGGCGCGAATGACCGAATCGGGAACATCTTCCTTGGCAAGCGCGGCCAGCGCCTTCGAAGCCGCGAATTTCATATCGTCATTGATCGCCTTGGCGCGCACATCCAGCGCACCACGAAAGATAAAGGGGAAACCGAGCACATTGTTAATTTGATTCATGTAGTCCGAGCGACCCGTGGCAATGATCACATCCTTGCGAGCCTCTTTTGCCAGGTCCGGATTGATTTCAGGATCAGGGTTCGCCATGGCAAACACAATCGGATCCTGCGCCATCGACTTGACCATGTCAGGCGTCATGACGTTCGCAACAGACAGGCCATAGAAGACATCCGCGCCGCGGATTGCATCGGCAAGCGTGCGGCAGTCCGTGTCCACTGCAAAGCGCTCTTTATATTTATTCATGCCCACCTGGCGGCCCTTGTACACCACGCCCTTGCTGTCACACAGCATGATATTCTCGCGTTTCACTCCCCAGCGGATGGCAAGTTCTGCGCACGAGATGGCTGAGGCGCCTGCGCCTGAGATCACAACCCGTACCTCACTGTGTTTCTTGCCTGCGATCTCGAGAGCGTTCGCCAGCCCGGCCGAGGAAATGATGGCAGTACCATGCTGATCATCGTGGAAGACCGGGATATCAAGCATGCCCTTCAACGTCTCTTCAATATAGAAGCACTCAGGCGCTTTGATGTCTTCCAGGTTGATACCACCAAAGGTTGGCGAGATAGCTGCTACCACCTTGATGATTTCATCGGGGTCATGGCTGTTCACTTCGATATCGAACACATCTACATCAGCAAATTTCTTAAAGAGCACGCCCTTCCCTTCCATAACGGGCTTGCCTGCCAGTGCACCGCGGTCGCCGAGACCCAGGATCGCAGTACCATTTGAGACAACCGCGACCAGGTTGCCTTTCGAAGTGTACTCATAGGCCAACTCCGGATCTTTCTCGATCTCCAAGACCGGCACGGCCACGCCGGGTGTGTAGGCCAGGCTCAGATCGCGCTGGGTATCCATGGGCTTGGTCGGGACAACCGCAATCTTTCCGGGTTTGCCTTTCAAACGATGGTATTCAAGTGCATCTTCACGTGTAATTTTTGCCATACAGCCTCCTGTTGATGTTCAGACCCTCGAATTATGTCATGACTCTGCGGTTTTCCATAGTTCCATTTGTCATGATTTTCGCCAAAGGTAGTAGCGGTGGCAAGGAAGAAGATCTTCTGCAATACCGCATAACTTAATATGATTCTCCTGGTTCTGTCGGAATGATGAAGAAATTCTCAGCCACAGACACCTGCACTGGTACCAGGTGCAAGTGTTTCACTGATTCTTTAGACAATTCCTGCAAATTCGTGACATCGTGCCCGCAGGGTAAATCCGTGGCAAAAGGTTTGGAGCGTCTTGTTCCTGGAGCGCTGAGGAGCGTTCGTAGTAACTTTTGCGCTACTGCGGTCTTTTGAACAATTTGCCTGCTTATAGGGGATCTGGCGATCCCTTTTAGCGTTATCAAAGAATTGGTGCGTGACTCGAGGGTGGAAAATCTGTATAATACCGGTTATTGACAAATTTTATCTATTTGATCTTTAGTAGCGAAGCGCCAAACCACGCTGAGGCGGATTCGATCATATTCAGAAACAGCCATTTTTTTTAGGAGGTAATCATGACAGTACCTGTAGTCTTAGCGATCGCCGGTGCAATTGCCCTGCTCGTAGGGGTTGTCGGCTGAGGCCTAAAAGCAAAAGAAATCGATATTCCGCTGATGCCCACTGCAGTCCGGGTTCTCGCCTCGTTAGGTGGTCTGGCTTTGATCGGGCTCTCGATCTGGCTGTCGTCTCCGGGCCAGCTCGCTAAGGCGCCCGTTGAGACATCCGTCGCTGATGGCAGCAACCCGCCTTTGGCAACGGCCTCGCCATTGGTGCCCGCGACAGGATCAACAGCCGCGCCAATCGCCACGGTCGATGCTGCGACTTCTTCAGATATTCTGATAGAAGACTTCACCAAAGGCTCGCAATACTGGGAGACCGGTATCAAAGACGATGACAGGAGAACAGCCTCCCGTTCGCTGGTCGATGGAGTCTTTCGCTGGCAGGTCACCTCGAAGCAGGATATCTCGACGGGGATAGGATCTAAATTGCCAGCGCTGTCAGATTTTGAGCTGGAGACCACGCTTAAGCTGGTTGACGGCTCTGAGGCGATCGAGTATGGAGTGCAATTCCGCAACAATGATGCTGGTTCCTACTACTTCTTTATTGCCCCTTCGGGCCAGTATGTTTTATCGAAGTATAGTGCTCAAGATGGAGAATATACGGATCTCATACCCTGGACTCAGTCCACTGCCATTAATCTGAATGGCGAAAATAAACTGCGTGTACATGCTGTGGGCAGCAAAATCCGTTTGTATATCAACGGCACGCTTGTCGCTGATTATGTTGACAATTCCTTTGCGACAGGGCACATCAACATTGGGGCCTGGCTGGATACAGGAGAAAAACTCACGCTTGACATGACCAGTTTTAAGGTCATGCTGCTTTCTCCATAACAGGAGGATGGTTCTTCCCCGCCTTCCACAGCAGAGTGGATCAATCCGGCCCGTCCCTGTGAAATGAAACCACAATAGAGCAGGGCGGGCTCAAGTCCCTGGCTATCTGCATATGCGCAAGCCTGGCGGTTTACCTGGTTTATAATAGGGGGAACGAATTTCCCTATTTAGATTTAATAAGAGTATATGATTTACCACCTATCCAGTCGATCTGTGATCTCACGTCAAAAATTTAGAAGAGAGTCTTGGGCCAAGCTCTTAAGTCTGGCTATGTTTTACGGCTGGCAGCCGCAAGGAACTCGCCCGCCTTCCATCACCGAACTTCACGACTTGAATATAGAAGATTGGGATGGTAATTATTTGACCAATGACGGTCAGATCGTAGCCGCTGAAGATGCTTTATCTCTGGCGATTGCTTTAGAGAAATCTTTGGACGATATCCCGGATTTCAATCTGGACTATTATCTACTTGATCTGAACAAGGTAAATCCATTTGAGTATTTTGCCGGGGATAGAAAACGTGAATTGGCTGATTTCATAAAATTTTGCCAGTTGGGAAGTTTCATCATACTGCGAATCTAAATCGGGCAAGCCTGGTTGCTTGCCCGATCATTATGAACAAGGGGATTATCGATCATTACCCATTCAGAGAGTTCTCCTTATCTGAGCGGAAGAATGTTGACAGTGAAAGTCGCGGACCAGGCGCTCCAATTGCCGGCGGCATCTTTCGCTCGCACATGCCAGAAATAGGTGCCGCGCAGCACCCCTGACGGTCTGCGGTAGGGAGCACGCTGTGTCACCGAAAACACAGGGCTGGCGAAATTCGCGTCGTTGTCGATTTCAAACTGGTATTGCATAGCACCACTGACAGCAGACCATCTGAAGGTTGGAACGCCGCGCGTGGAAGTATTATTGGCAGGCAATCCTGGAACAGGAGGCAACGGAGACGAAGTGTCAATTGTAAAATAACGGGAAACGCTCCATGCGCCCGGTTGACCTGCATTGTTATATGCGCAAACATGCCAATAGTATTTGCCATCGTTGAATAGGGCGCCTGGGGTAAAGGATGGAGCAATGATTGTTTGAGTATGGACGATCTCGCCAAAAGTATTATCGCTGGCGAACACAATCTCGTAGTGATCTGCGTTCGGCACATCAGACCAGGTGAAGGTGGGTATGATATTGGTGACCCCGTTGGTGCGTGGCTGGAGTAAAGTGGGTGCGGCCGGGGCATTGGCAACAGCGGTAGTAGTAAACAACCAGAAGGTGGTTGTAGAGCCGTTCGAGTAAGTTGTCCCTGCCGCATTGATCGCGCGCACATGCCAATAATAGGTTGTGCCGGCACTTAGCCCGCTCAACGCCTTGCTGGTGGATCCGCCATTGCTCGTCCAGGTTGAACAGGCGTTGTCATTCGTGGCGTCATAACAATATTCATAAGAGGTTGCGCCAGTGCTCGTCCCCCAGCTCAGTGTCGGTCCAGTCGATTGATTTGTGGCGCCATTGGCAGGAGCAGATTTATTGAATGCGCCGGGCAGATTGATTGTGGTCGTAAATGACCAGAAGGCAGTGCTGGATCCATTGGAGTAGGTTGTACCGCCAGTGTTCACCGCGCGGACATGCCAATAGTAAGCGGTGCCGGCGTTTAACCCACTCAGAGCTTTGCTTGTAGAGGTGCCATTGCTTGTCCAGCTAGCACAAGCATTGTCATTTGTGGTGTCATAGCAATACTCATATGAAGTTGCACCACTGCTCGTACCCCAACTCAGGGTTGGGCTCGTCGATTGCCCGGTTGCACCATTGGATGGACTGGTCTTATTCAATGCGCCGGGAGGATTAGACGCCGTGGTGAATGACCAAAATACAGTTGAACTGCCATTTGCATAGGTAGTCCCACCGGAGTTGATGGCACGCACATGCCAATAGTAAGTTGTGCTGGCATTCAAGCTGCTCAACACCTTGCTGGTGGCTGTGCCGTTGCTGGTCCAGCTGGAGCAGGTGCTGTCGTTCGTGGTGTCATAACAATATTCATAAGAGGTTGCACCGGTACTGGCGCTCCAGCTCAAGGTCGGACTGGTCGACTGATTGGATGCCCCATCTATCGGACTGGATTTGTTAAATGGATTTGGCAGGTTGACCGCAGTAGTGAAGGACCAGAACGCAGTCGCAGAACCGTTCGAGTAAGTTGTCCCTGCCGCATTGACCGCGCGCACGTGCCAATAATAGGTTGTTCCGGCACTTAATCCACTTAATGCCTTGCTGGTAGAGGCTCCATTACTCGCCCAGGTTGAGCAGGTGTTGTCATTCGTCATGTCATAACAATACTCATAAGAGGCCGCATTCGTGCTCGTCGCCCAGCTCAAGGTTGTGGTGGTAGGTTGGTTGACCGCTCCATTGGACGGACTGGTCTTGTTGAAGGCAGCTGGAGCAGTGACTGCAGTGGTAAATGACCAGAAGCTGGTTGCAAAACCATTGGAGTAGGTGGTGCCGCCAGCATTGACGGCGCGCACGTGCCAGTAGTAAGTGGTTCCGGGGTTCAAGCTGCTCAACTGAACACTCGTGGCAGAACTGTTGCTGCTCCAATTGGAGCAGGCACTATCATTGGTCGTGTCATAACAGTATTCGTAAGAAGCAGCACCGCTGCTTGTACCCCAGCCCAGAGTCGGGTTGGTAGACTGGTTCGTTGCCCCGTTTGCAGGACTGGATTTATTGAAGGCACCCGGTGCAGTCACCAGGGTAGTAAACGACCAGAAGGCGGTACTGGAACCATTCGAGTAAGTCGTTCCCCCTGCATTGGCCGCACGCACCTGCCAGTAGTAAGTGGTGCCGGCGCTCAGACCACTCCACTGAACACTCGTGGAGGAACCGTTAGTGATCCAGGTGGAGCAAGCCCCATCGTTCGTCGTGTCATAACAAAATTCATAAGAGGTTGCGCCGCTACTTGCCTCCCAGCTCAAGGTCGGATTGGTAGGCTGGTTCGTTGCTCCGTTCGCCGGGGCAGATTTGCTAAAAGAGGCTGGGGCATTTGGAGTGGTGGTAAATGACCAGAAGGCAGTCTCAGAGCCATTTGCGTACGTAGTCCCACCATCGTTGACCGCACGTACTTGCCAGTAGTAAGCCGTGCCGGTGTTCAAACCGCTCAACGCCTTGCTGGTGGCTGTGCCGTTGCTGGTCCAGTTGGAGCAGGCATTGTCATTGGTCGTGTCATAGCAATATTCGTAGGAAGTTGCGCGCAGGCTCGTGCTCCAGCTTAAGGTCGGGCTGGTAGACTGGCTGGTTGCCCCATTGAGCGGGCTGGATTTGGTGAAGGCGCCCGGTGGATTCGAGACAGTCGCAAACGACCAGAACGCGGTCGCAGAGCCGTTCGAATAGGTTGTCCCTCCTGCATTGACCGCGCGCACGTGCCAATAGTAAGTCGTGCCTATGCTCAGGCCGCTCAACGCCTTGCTGGTGGAAGTCCCATTGCTCGTCCAGCTGGAACAGGCGCTGTCGTTCGTCGTATCATAACAATACTCATAAGAGGTCGCAGCGCTGCTGGCAGCCCAACTCAAGGTCGCACTCGTCGATTGGCCGGTGGCCCCGTTCGCAGGGCTGGACTTATTGAAGGCTCCAGGAGGGGTGGTGCCTATCGTAAACGTCAGCGTATACGACCATAGGGTATTCGTGAATACCGAGGTCGCCTCGATACTATAGGTACCGCTCGCCGGAATTGTATAAAAGCCGCTGCTCGGCAGCCTGGCCGGACTGATAGAGTCGCCGATCGCTTCCAAAAGTATGTTTCCAGACGGACCAAGCAAAAACAGATCTTCGGAAGCCGTGCCGCCATCGAGCACAACACTCACCTGCTGGCCCGCACTCAAATTGATGGAGTAGCGGTCGGCATAATAAGGCTCCCAATAGGACGGCTCATCCTTGGTTGGCGAGTGGCAGTCAGTGTTCGTAAGGGCGCCCGGAACGGTGCCTGGTCCGGTGAGAGGTGTCACGGTACAGGACGGTGTGAACACTCCATCCTGGATCACCGTCACCGCTCCGACCGAGTCATCGTTGATCACATATACGAGCCCGGAGGTTTGATTGATCACGATCGCACCACCGCAAACGCTGCATGAACCACCGATTGGAAAGTCAGCTACGATCTCGCCCGTGCTGCCATTCATGACATAGATTCCGGCAGCATCGATGTAATACACATTGTCTGTCGAGTAGCGTACGCCCACGGTGGCAAGGCCACCCGTCAGCTCGATATTGGTATATTCATCGGTCGAACCATTGAAGATCGTCGCTGTGCCGTTGACCTCGGTGTTCGTGTACATCCTGTTCACAGTCGGATTGAAGACCATCGGCGATGATGAGTCGTTCGTCGTGTGCAGCATGGTTTTGGTATTGGTATCGCGGCTAAGGATGCAAACCCCCTCCGACCCCGCGGGCTGGCAATAAGACACATAAGCCTTATTCTCGATCCAGTTCACCACCACGCCAAAACCGTTCATCTCAGGGATAGTCGTCTTCTCCAGAGTCCCCGAATCCACAATATAAAAATTGCCGTTGTTTTGCGACCAGTTGGCAACGAAAAGCTCATGGGTCACCGGGTTGACAGCCATGCTCGTGTACAAATTCCCGTTGATGCCCGCGATCGTGGTTTGGACATCGGTTGGGACGTCGATCTGCGCAATACCCAGGCCGCTGGAGGCATACACCACGTCCAGAGCCTCGTCCTTGACGAGCTGGGTATATCCGCCCGAAGGCAGATAGTGGAGAAGCGTCGCGCTGGGGATATCGATGACCGCAATCCCATTTGGCACGGAAACACCCGGTCCCCCGTAGGCCACATACAGTTTTCCTGCGCTTTCGTCCACCACCATGGACCCGGCATCCGTCAGCGTTGTGGCAACACTACCAACCTCCGCGAACGTGGTGGCGTTGTAAATGAAAATATTCTGTGTAGATTGGTCGAAGATAAATAAACGATTCCTGGTCTCGTCCAGGGCAAGGCCGTTCGGAAGAAATCCTGGACGTGTGATCGTTCCTACAACGCCGGAGGCTGAAACACTTTGCGTTGTGAACATACTCACGGTCGCAGCAAGCAGAGCTGTGATTGTCCAAATGGAAAGAATTTTCAGGAAACGTGTTCTGATCCTGGTTTTCATAAGTCCTCTCCTGATGTCTTAAGCGATGAAATGATTAGGGCATGGAAAAAAATGCGATATTCTCAAGCTGGCTATTGCAATTTGGCTTCTGGTGCGAGTCTTTTATCTATTCACATCTCCCTTCGTTTGTGACACAATTCCCAATAGATTCATGGTACTCATGACCAAACAAATTTCAACAGTCAAATGTCACCGCTTTGCTGTACTTTAATCAACCACTGTTTTGCAGAGGGCTCAGGGTATTCCTGTCTGGCAGCGGAATTATTCCGAACATATCATTCGAGACGAAAAGGATTTACAGGAAAAACGCGATGATATTTTGAGCAATCCTCTCAGCTGGGAAGACGATGAGAACATCTAACTGTAAAATAAGAACAGCGCGGGCAATGGTTCTAACCAAGCGTTAACCAGTTTCGGGGGCAAAACCCGCTCACGCTGCCATCCCCGACGGCGAATCCTGCGCTGGGAGCACTTTTGTGCCAAGATCCACTAGACATATTACAGATCTCTCTTACGCTGAAAAGCCAGCTTTCCTGGCCTTTGGGGTCAAACCATTGCAATACCATTTGACAGAAGTTAACAATTCCTAGATTTAATGTATAATTAAGTTAATCTGAAAGGATTGACTTAGAAAATTTCTGCCGCCCAGGCGGCTTGGCTGTAATTCACTCTGGATATTCGAGCAAGAACCTCCCCCGGTTTTGGGAGTTACCTTTTGAAGTCAATTTAGGATCAAATTTGCAGAATCACCTGACTTCGCCCCTATGGTTTTTATGCCGGACGTGATGTTAAGACCCTGTCACGCGGTTTGATCTACCTGTAGTCTCGCACATTTTTTTGCGGGACTTGGGACTGCTCCATTTACCCAGATGTTTCCACCTCCTCAGGTGGGATCTTCAACAGCCGAGGCCGCTTCGGATGGCTCTCGGCTGTGCGTGTTTAATGAAGAAAATTACTGCAATCGAAGTACAGAAAAGGTCCCCAAATCGAGTGAACATTCACCTGGATGGGGAATTCGCCTTCGGGCTGGCACGGATCGTGGCTGCATGGCTGAGAGTCGGTCAGGAATTGAGTGAAGAGAAAATCGAGCAGTTGCAGGTTGAGGATGCACGTGAACGGGCATTCCAGCAGGCCATGCTGTTTTTGAGCTATCGTGCCCGTTCCGAATCTGAGATCCGGCAGAACCTGCGCAAGCATGAAATCCCTGAGCCGGTCATCGAGCAAACGCTTGAACGGCTGAAGCAGGATGGACTGGCCAACGATCATCAATTTGCTCGTACGTGGGTGGAAAACAGAAGTGCTTTCCGCCCGCGCAGCCGCCGGATGATGGCTATGGAACTTCGTCAAAAAGGACTCGCTGAGGAGGCTGTCTCATCTGCAATGGAAAGTGTGGATGATGAAGCTCTGGCCTATGAAGCTGCCCAAAAGCGGGCACCCCGATTGAAAAGTTTGGAGTGGAATGAGTTCCGCAAAAAGCTAAGTGAATTCCTGGCCCGCCGCGGATTTTCCTACTCCACGATTGCGCCCGTCGTCAATCGAATTTGGAATGAGGCGCACAATGATGAACAATACTACGAAGAAGAGGATTTAACATGAACCCGGTCGATTGGATCATAGGTGTATTTTTTCTGATTGCAGGGGCTGCTGCTGGTTATTTTTTTCAACGTTATCAGGCTGAAGTCGCCCGCAAGAACCAACATGAGAAAGCCGATAACATCTTAAAGGGGGCTAGTGAGCAGGCTCGTCTGATCGAAAGCCAGGCACGGGAAAATGCGGTCAAGATCGTGCAGGCTGCTGAAGCGGAAATCAAAGAACGCCGCATCGAACTCAATAAAGAAACTGACCGCCTCGACAAGCGTCGCTCGGAACTTGACAGCCGTGTGGATCGGCTCGAACAACGCGAGCAGTCAATTAATAAACGCCAATCTCAAATTGATCGGCGTGGAAATGAGATCGAAAAGCTCTATGAAGACCAGGTAAAGAAACTCGAATTCATTGCGCAAATGTCACCAGACGACGCAAAGAAAGAACTGTTTGCTGCAGTTGAAAAAGAAGCCCGCGGCGACATGGCTCGCATCATTCGCCAGATCGAGGCAGAGGCACGTGAAGAGGGTGAAAAGCGCGCCCGCAAGTTGATCGCGGATGCCATCCAGCGCGTTGCTTCTGAACACGTGGCTGAAGTAACGCGGGCGGTCGTCATCCTCCCCAACGAAGAGATGAAGGGGCGCATCGTCGGGCGCAACGGACGCAATATCAAAGCTTTTGAGCAAGCCGCGGGTGTGGATGTAATCGTAGACGACACCCCCGACTCTGTTACAGTTTCATGCTTCGACTCTGTCCGGCGTGAAATTGGTCGCCGCTCCCTGAGCCGCCTCATCCTGGATGGGCGTATTCACCCCGCCCACATCGAAAAGATCGTTGAAGAAGAGACCCGGGCGGTTGATAAAATCATCAATGAAGCGGGCGAGCAAGCTGCTTACGATGCCAATATCACCGGGTTACACCCGGAAGTAATGCGTATGATGGGTCGCCTGAAATTCAGAACGTCCTATGGGCAGAATCAGCTCGCCCACGCGGTGGAGGTTTCCAAGTTGGCCGGAATCCTTGCGGCGGAAATCGGAGCGAATGTAGAAGTCGCCAAGCAGGGTGGCTTCCTGCATGATATTGGGAAAGCCATGGATCACAACCAGGAAGGCACGCACGCCAAACTGGGTGCAGAGTTCTGCAAGCGCTACGGTGTGAATTCCGTAGTAGTGAATGCCATCGAATCGCATCACCATGAAGTGGATCAGCTTACAGTGGAAGCAATCATCGCTGAAGCCGCAGACGCCATCTCCGGCGCCCGTCCCGGTGCACGCCGCGAAGATCTTGAGGCCTACATCAAACGGATCCGTTCTCTGGAAGAAATGTCGATGTCGTTTGAAGGCGTCCAGCAGGCGTTTGCTATCCAGGCCGGACGGGAAGTACGCATCATCGTCAAGCCGGATGCCATTGACGATCTCGCCTCTGCCAGGCTGGCAAGGGATGTGGCCAAGAAAATCGAAGAGACCATGCAGTATCCGGGGCAAATTCGTGTGACTGTGATACGGGAGACACGGGCCACCGAGATCGCTAAGTAATCGTTACCGGCCAATTCCAGATCCTGTGCAGTACAGGCTGGCTGATATGTGTTGTTGGTTATGCGTATCAGCCAGCATTTTTGTAAAGAAAATATACTGTACTTATTATTTTTGTCCACATTAAAATAATTATAATAGTTTGATATGCCAGCGAAACAACTGACGGACATATTGGAAAAACGCATCGCGACCAGGTCTCTCGCGTCTTACTACGCGTGGATTGTCGCCGGGCTGGTGATTCTCTATGTCATTACCTTCCCGATCTTGCGAGCGCCCATCTTAATCTTAATTCCGGTCGCCGTTGCCGGCTGGTTCTACTACAAGAGAGGGGGGCTCCTCGCAGCCATCCTGGCTGTAATTCTCAATCTGTTCCTGCTCAACCCTTTTCCTGGACAATCGATTTGGAATACCCTGCTTGATTGGAAAAATGGGTTTCTCATTGGGCACATCCTGGTTGCTGTTGTGGGTGTGATCGTCGGCTATTTACGGGGGCTTTTTGAGGGTATTTTTCAGCTTAATCAAAGGTTGCGATCGCAAGAGCGATTTCTCAGCCTTTCGAACATGATCGTTAAAAAGATTTTAGCGCCGAGCAACCCAGACAGACTCTTTGATGATATGGTCACTCACCTGACCAATTTATTCGTGGCAGATTGTGGCTGTATTACACGTTGGGATCATGTTCAGGAAAGAGCTTTTTTGATTGCTGCCACCAATGCGCTCGAGGGTCATGCTCTCAACGTTGAATTGACTCCTGATGAAGCCAGATTAACAGAAGATGTTTTACAGACCGGTCAGGTTCTGCTGATTGAGGATATCGAAAATTCACCATACGCCATCAGCCTGCTTAATCATACAAGCCCGCCACATCAGGCTCGCTCAGCGATTTGCCTGCCATTGGTTGCCAGAGAATACCAGTTCGGTGTAGCCGTCCTGGCCTCTGAATCTTCACGACATTACACCAGCGAGGAAAAGGTGTACGCCGAACGAATCGGCTATCAAATTGCACTGGCGCTCTGGACTTTCAGACAGGATGAAATCAGCCTGCAGCAACTCAATGAGACCAGGACACTCATGCAGATTGGGCAGGCCCTGGGTGAGACGGAACGCGTCGGGTTAGATGTGGTTCTACAACTGATCGTTGACTCAGCCAGAAAATTAATTGCGCAGGCAGATAAGACCGTTATCCATTTGATAGACAAAGATAATCAATCTCTGATTCCGCAAGCCACCTCCGGATTTCATCAGCAGGAAAATGGTATTCCGAACCCGAGAATGCAAATAGGAAATGGTGCAGCCGGACAGGTCGTACGCGATGGGGTTACCATCAATATCGCGGATGTAAACAGCGATCCGCGCTTTCTGCCGACAGATCTGAAACCTGCCTATCGTTCTCTTCTGGTTGCCCCGGTGCAAACGTCCGGTAAACCACTTGGGACGATCAGTGTGGAGAGTGAAAAGCACCACGCTTTTTCGGAACATGAAGCGGAGCTTCTGCAAGCGTTGGGCAATCAAGCTGCCATCGCCATTGAAAATACAAGCCTGTTTGAGAGCACCCAACAAAGATTGAAAGAGGTGGACGCCCTTTATAAGATAAGTCAGGGACTGGTCGCCTCTTTAGAAGCGGATCAACTTCTCCAGGATGTTCTAACTGTGCTCCAGCGAAACTTCGGATACTATTATGTACAAATATATTTACTGGATCCTATCAGCGGCGACCTTATTATTAAGCAAGGCAGTGATGAGATTGGCGCCGAATTATTTGAACAAGGATTTCGCCTGCCAAGAGGCAAGGGTATTAGTGGTTACGTTGCCGAAACGATGGTTCCCTTCGTCACCAACAATGTCAACGAGGTAGTGTTCTTCTATCGCAATCCCCTTCTGCCCAATACCCAATCCGAGTTAGCCGTGCCAATCAAAGTGGAAGGAAGAGTCGTAGGTGTCTTGGATATCCAACAGGAAGCGCCTCACCGGCTGTCTGATGGAGATTTACAGCTGATGACGGTTGTCGCCGATCAATTAGCAGTGGCTCTTCAAAAGGCGAGTCTTTATGCAAACCTACAGAAGGCGCTGCAACAGGAGCAGAGCATTCGCTCTCAACTTCTTCAAACTGAACGGCTTGCACTGGTTGGACGTTTGCTTGCATCGGTCTCGCATGAATTGAATAACCCGTTGCAGGCTATTCAAAATGCCTTGTTTCTACTAAAAGAGGAAGTGAGCTTTTCTGCACAGGGGAGTCAGGATCTGGGCATTATCCTCTCAGAGACCGAGCGTATGGCCGCGCTGATCGAACGGCTGCGGAGTGCATATCGCCCGGTCCGCATCAAAGATTTCCAGCCGGTCGAACTCAATAATTTGGTCGAAGACATCTACGCACTGATTTCGACCCATATGCGGCATAAGCAAATCGCCTTCGAATTCTTCCCGGACTCTGAATTG
Organism: Anaerolineales bacterium; assembly: GCA_035298105.1. Taxonomy (GTDB): domain Bacteria; phylum Chloroflexota; class Anaerolineae; order Anaerolineales; family Villigracilaceae; genus Defluviilinea. The sequence continues at coordinate 19,996 of DATGYJ010000099.1, forward strand.
CCTCCGGTGTCGGGAATATCAGATCAGATTCGACAGGTGGTGCTCAATCTTTTCTTCAATGCGATCGAGGTCATGCAGCCAGGAGGTTGCCTCACTGTTCAAACCTGGGGTCTGCTCCCCCAAAAAGAAGTTCTTTTCTCTGTAAAAGATACGGGGCCAGGAATTGACCCCGAGATCCTACCCAACATTTTTGAGCCATTTATCACGAGCAAACCCACCGGTACGGGCTTAGGGTTAACAATCACATATGACATCATTCAGCAGCATCATGGCCGTATTGAAGCGGAAAACAACCCGGAGGGAGGGGCCATATTCAAGGTCTGGCTGCCCATTGAGGAAAGAGATATTTCATGAGCCCCGAGGGTCATATCCTTGTTGTTGACGATGAAGCCAGCCTGCGCCAAACTCTGGCACGTATCCTTCAGCGGGCGGGATTTGAAGTAACCACGATCGCCAGTGGGGGCGAGGCGCTTGCGCTTCTGGCTCAACAGTTGTTTGACCTGGTCTATTTGGACATCCGTATGCCTGACATGAGCGGTCTGGAAGTTCTCAAGACCATTCACGCAAAAAACCCGGAACTCCCGGTCATTTTATTCACTGCCCAACCCGACCTGAGTTCAGCTGTTGAGGCGCTCAGGCGTGGCGCGACAGATTATCTCTTGAAACCCCTCAAGCCCCAGACCATCATCGATCGCACCCAGACAATTCTCGCCGATAAGCAAAAGGAGCGTCGCAAGCGAGAACTTCAAAGGCAGATTGACACGTTGCAGGCTGAGTTGAATACGCTTGAGAACAAGGATACTCTTCCGTTAGAGCAAACTTCACAACAGCTTCAGCCCGCCGACGATCGTTTCTTAAAGCACGGTATGCTCACATTGGATATGCACACCCGCCGCGTGACAATGAATGAGCGTGTAATCAATCTGCCTCCCACCTCCTTCGATTATTTGCTGGTGCTCGCACGTCATACGCCCAACGTAGTGGATTATCAAACGCTCGTTTCAGAAGCTCAGGGATATGAGACCGATCCACACGAGGCACAGGAACTGACCAAATGGCATGTCCATCACATTCGGCAGGCAATTGAGCCGGACGCACATAATCCTATTTACGTGATCAATGTCCGTGGGGTTGGTTATCGCCTGGTCATCGGCTAAAGGTGGGGATTCGCAGTTTGCCATCCGTATTTAGAGGGGTACTAACTTTTCCCAACTTTATCCAATGTGCCCTATCGCTGGGGTGAAGGGTTTCCGGGCAAAATGGAGCCATGGATCAGATCAAATTCTCTCCTGGCGACTCTCCTGTCAGAATCCTGGTAGTCGATGATCACCTGGGTACCGCGACTACCCTGGCACGCGCGATCTCACAGTTAGGTTCTGGAGTAGAGGTAATTCCGGCCACCAGCGGCCAGGAGGCTCTGGAACGGGTAAAACATGCCGCTGCAGATATTTTGATCACAGACATGATCATGCCCGAGATGACCGGCCTGGAACTCATCGAGAAGCTCCAAAATCATCCTGCCGGGCGTCCCACCTTTACCTTCCTCATCACGGCTTATGACGTGCCGGGACTCAAGGCAACGGCCAACCGGCTAAACGTGAAAGAAGTATTTACCAAGCCAGTAAATCCGGAACGAATTTGCCAGGTCGTCACCCAGACCATAGAAAAAATAAACCAGGCAAAACCTGCTCCCAAAGGACCCGTTTCACTTAAAAAATTTACCATCCTGATTGCAGATGACCAGCCGGATAATTTAACGCTCCTGACACGTTATCTGGAGAATGAAGGCTATAACTATATCGAAGCCAGGGATGGCCTGGAAACGCTTGAAAAAGTCCGCAAGGAGATGCCCGATCTAATTTTGCTCGATGTGAACATGCCGAACAAAGATGGATTTACTGTACTTGAGGAAATCCGTACTGACCCGGCCATTCGGCACATTCCTGTGATCATTCTGACCGCTACGCGGCTGGATGCAATCGAAGTGCAATTTGGTTTGAATCTTGGCGCAGATGATTACGTGACAAAGCCCTTTAACCGTCGTGAATTGCTGGCACGTATTCGAGCGAAGTTACGTGTCAAGCAAGCCGAAGACGAAATCCGCAAATTGGCCGGGCAAGCGATTCTCCAGCGAAACCGTCTGCTAACCGCCGCGGCCGAAATTGCCAGCGCTGCCACATCTACCTTCGACCTGAACAAATTACTGGTCGCTTCGGCAGAACTCATTTGTGAGAAGTTCAGTTTTTACCATGTCTCCATATTCCTGGTCGAGCCTGGCGCAAACATAGCCATACTGCGCGCATCCTCCGGTCAGGAGGGGAACCGTCTGCCTGTCAACCAGCACCAACTGGTTGTTGGCTCAAAATCGCTGGTCGGCACGGCAACCGTCACGCGTCAGCCAGTCGTTGTAATGGATGTGACGGATAATCCGGCACATCTCAAGAATCCGCTGCTGCCCGACACACGCTCGGAAGCCGTCATTCCGTTATTGATTGGCGACCTCATCATTGGCGCGCTCGACGTGCAAAGCACGCTCATCAATGCCTTCAGCGATTGGGATATCACGATCCTCACAACCATTGCCAACCAGCTCGCGATCGCGGTACAGAACGCCCGCCTCTATACTTCCGTCCAGCAGGAAGTGGTTGAACGCAGACGTGCCGAATATGCTCTCCAGCTTGCCAAGGAAGCATTGGAAGCCCAGGTAAAGGCACGCACAGCAGAGCTCAGCCAGGCTAATGAGCAACTACAAATCGAGCTTGCAGAACGCAAGCAAGCGGAGAAAGCGCTCGCGAAGGAACAATATCTCCTAAGTGCCTTACTGGCTGGGGTCCCAGATTACATCTACTTCAAAGATACGGAAGGCCGTTTTATTCGGAACTCCTACTCTCACGCCGAAGTCTTTGGTTCGAGTGACCCGGCGCAGGTAATCGGTAAGACAGACTTCGACTTTTTCACTGAGGAACATGCCCGTCAGGCTCATGAAGATGAGCAGGAGATCATACGTACCGGGCAACTCTTGAGCAAGGAAGAAAAGGAGACCTGGCCAGATCGACCCGATACCTGGGTTTTGACGACCAAGATGCCCCTGCGCGATCAGCAGGGCAAAATCATCGGCACGTTTGGCATTTCTAAAGATATCAGTGAGCGCAAACGGACTGAAGCAAAGTTGGAACAATCCTTCTCAACGCTCCATGCCACGCTGGAAGCCACAGCAGATGGGATTTTGGTGGTCGACCGGCAAGGAAAGATCGCGAATTTCAATCGACGCTTCACTGAGATGTGGCATATACCAGACTCCATCATGGAGTCTCAGGATGATAACCAGGCGCTGTCCTTTGTGTTGGGTCAATTGGTTGACCCTCAGGCTTTTGTGGCAAAGGTTCAAGAGCTTTATAGCCAATTGGATGCAGAAAGTTCCGACCTTCTGCTGTTTAAAGACGGACGTGTATTCGAACGTTATTCCCGACCTCAATTCATTGCCGGCCAAAATGCCGGCCGAGTATGGAGTTTTCGCGATATCACTGAACGCAAACGGACAGAAGAGCAATTGGTCTACAACGCTTTACATGATCCATTGACGAACCTCCCCAATCGCGTCTTATTCATGGACCGCCTGCAACATGCGATGGAACGCGCCAAGCGGCATAGAGAGTATAAGTTCACTGTTTTATATCTGGACCTGGATCGCTTTAAAGTAGTCAATGACAGCCTGGGGCACAATATCGGAGATTTGTTGTTGATCGAAAGTGCACAGCGCCTGAAAGATTGTCTGCGCCGGGAAGATACGGTTGCCCGGCTGGGAGCCGACGAGTTTGTCATCCTCCTCGAGGATACGCAAGACCCAATGGATGTTATCCACGTTGCGAATCGTATCCAACATGATCTGGCTGTAGCTTGTGATTTGGAAGGTCATAGGGTATTCGTCTCAGTGAGCATTGGCATTGTCCCAAATGCAGGCGAATATATGCGGCCCGAGGATGTGTTGCGGGATGCTGATATTGCCATGTATCGCGCCAAGGGACAGGGCCGTGGGCGTTATGAAACGTTCGATTCAGAGATGCTTGCTCATGCGATGACGCGCCTGGAAGTGGAAAATGGTCTGCGGAAAGCTTTGGAGCGTAACGAGTTTATTATTCACTATCAGCCCATTGTAAATTTGGAAAGCCGGCGAATGGTTGGATTTGAGGCGCTTTTGCGCTGGCAGCACCCCACCCGAGGTCTCGTGATGCCCGCAGAGTTTATTCCAGCAGCCGAAGAAAGCGGACTCATCGTTCCGATCGGGTACTGGGTTCTGGCTGAGGCGTGCCGCCAAATCCGTGCCTGGCAAACACAGTTCCCTGTCGATCCACCGTTGACCATTAGCGTAAATCTCTCGGCTAAGCAGTGCGTCCAAACGGATTTGGTCCAAAAAGTTGCCGGGATCCTGCGAGAGACTGGACTGGCTGCTAATAATTTGAAATTGGAGTTGACGGAAAGCATGATTATAGAAGATGCGGAGTCTACCGCGGCGATGCTTTCCGATTTGCGTGCGCTCGGTGTGCAGGTGCAAATTGATGATTTTGGCACGGGTTATTCATCGCTGGGTTACCTGCAGCGCTTGCCCATCGACACACTCAAGATCGACCGGACCTTCGTCAGCCGGATCGGGAGCAATGGCAGCGGCGCAGAGATCGTCCAGACGATCCTGGCACTGGCACATGATCTGGGAATGAAGGTCGTCGCAGAAGGTATAGAGACCGACGAACAACTGTCAAAACTGACAGCGCTGCAATGTGAATATGGACAAGGCTATCTATTTACCAGGGCAGTAGATTGCCAGGCAGCGCAGGCATTGTTGACCAAGTCATGTACTATAGGTGAAAGCCATAACACTTTAGCTCATCAATGATTTGATAATTGCCATGAGCTTAGCTATACACATCAAGGAGAACCCTCATGAAAACCTTTCGATTTATTATTCTGATTACCATCCTGACTTTAGTGTTAGCTGCCTGCGGTTTATCGTCTACCCCTGCAGCAACCCCCACTGCCCCCCCCGAGCCTGCGATTCCTGCAGTTAAACCTTTTCGTGTGGCTGTCATCATGCCAAGTGCTGCCAATGATTTGGCATTCAGCCAGAGTATGTATGATGCGCTTGTTCGTGTTCAAAACGACATGGGTGGGCCTGACAAGATGCAGTTTGTATATTCCCAGGGTATGGCCATCATCGCCGACGCTGCTGCGGCTCTCCGCACCTATGCCTCAAAAGATTATGACCTTGTGATCGCACACGGCTCGCAATACGGTGATTCGATACGAGAAATCGCCCCTGAATTTCCAGCGGTCAGCTTTGCATGGAGCAACGCGACGAAACCCACGGACCTGCCAAATGTATTTGATATGGTTGCGGCTTCGCAGGAAGGTGGATATGTCAATGGAGTTTTGGCTGCCAGCCTCACTACCAGTAAGGTCATCGGCGTGATTGGCCCGGTTGAGGCCGGCGAACCGAAAGGATATGTCGATGGCTTCAAAGCTGGCGTGATCGCGACGAATCCGGAGATTCAGGTGAATGTGAATTACATAGGCTCCTTTTCCGATGTAGTGAAGGCCTCCGACGTTGCAACGGGTTATATTTCCGCTGGCACAGATATTATGACAGGCACTTCTCAAATGGTGGTAGGCCCAATCGGCAAGGCCAACGAAAACGATGTATTGTGGTTTGGCACACAATCCAATCAAACCTCCCTCGCCCCCAGGATTGTCGTAGCCAATCAGGTTTACCACTGGGAAGTAGCGCTCAAAGAGGTCATTGCGAAACTTCAAGCCGGTACCATCGGCGGCGAATCTTTCACCATTAACCTTGCCAATGGCGGTGAAGTCATTGAATACAACCCGGACTATGCTTTACCTCCTCAAACCAAAGCTTTGGGCGATGCAACCGTAAAGGGCATCGTTGGCAAAACAATTAGCGTTCCCCTACCCTAGAGGAGCGCACCACCTCCTGACAGACCTTGTACGCTGATCCGCCAGGTGTCTGCCTGTGAACCTACTTTTACTTAGACCTTTAGTCCTGTGCGCGATTGGAGTCAACCCTTGCTCACAAAGATCACAAGATCGCCAAATGGAAGAATGTTTGAGCCAACTGGAGTAATTGATTATGATTGTTATTAACTCATCAACGATAGGTGTACCACCCGCCAAGAAGCGAAAAGGCGGCATACGCTTCTCCATTCGAACCAAGATTGCCTTCTGGGCAGGGTTTTGTTTGGTACTGGTTGCATCGATCCTGATCATGTACTCGGTAATTACACTTCGTCAAAGATCAATTGATAACTCCACAAAGGAAGCGACCGCTATCACTGCAGCCAAGGCAGGCTCGATCCAGAGTCAGCTCGATCTACCCTATTTTGCGGCGCGCACATTAGCGCTCTCCCTCGAGGCAATTAAAGATCCGGCCATTCCCACCCCACTATCGCGCGATGAAGTGAATGGAATGCTCAGGGAAGTCCTGATTGAAAACCCCTCCTTTCTGGGCACGTACACGCTCTGGGAGCCAAATGCATTTGATGGGCAGGATGCTCGCTATGTCAGGGCGCAGGCCCATGATGAAACCGGACGTTTCATCCCTTACTGGGTGAGAGGCGATGATGGAATTATCCATACCGAAGCATTGGCGCAATACGAACTACCCGGTGTTGGCGATTGGTATATCCTGCCGCGCAGCACCAGGCAGGAAGTCACCATTGCCCCAATTTTCCGGCAGATTCAGGGACAAGATGTAGTCATCGCATCCTTTATTATTCCGATTGTCCAGAACAACACTTTCTATGGGATCGCCGGGGTTGATGCGCCAATCGGCTTTGTACAGGAATTGGTGGATAACATTGATCTCTACGATGGCACGGCCAACGCCGTTTTATTTACCGATACAGGGACATTGATTGCTGTCCGCCATCAGGCAAAACTAACCAATCAGCCTGCCAATCTCATTTATGAAGATTTCGACACGATCAAACCACAGTTAGGTTCATCCTTTACGCGCTTAAGTCCTGATGGCAAGTACCTGCAGATCTTCTCACCGATCCATGTAAACAAAGGTGAGGGATATTGGGTGATGGGGCTGACCATTCCCTTTGAAAAGATCACTGCCCCGGCCACGACAGCCGCGGTACGTCAAACCCTGATCAGTACAGGCTTGATCGTTCTCGCCCTTATTTTTTTCTGGTTCCTGGCAGGTCAAATTGTCCACCCCTTGCAAGTACTGACCGATGTGGCCGGGGCCGTGTCACAAGGTCAATGGAATGTCACCGCCGACGTGCACAGCAACGATGAAATCGAAGTGCTGGCAAACACATTTAACTCGATGACGTCGCAATTGCAGAATCTATTTAGTACTCTGGAACAGCGCGTGGCTGACCGTACGAAAGCTCTGGCCGCCTCCACTGAGGTGAGCCGCCGCCTTTCAACCATCCTTGACCAGGGACAACTTGTGACTGAAGTCGTCGAGCAGGTCAGATCTGCTTTCGATTATTACCACGCGCATATCTATCTATTTGACGATGCTGGACAAGAGTTGATCATGGCGGGCGGCACAGGCGAAGCCGGAAAGATCATG
>DATGYJ010000100.1:0-4411 GCA_035298105.1 Anaerolineales bacterium
ATTTCTTGTCCGCAGGACTGCTGCGCTTGTCCGCAGGACTGCTGCGCTTGTCCACGGGACTGCTTCGCTGGTCGGGCTGGCGGAAGAAATACGCGGCAGCTTCTGCACGATGATGCAATCCCAATTTCCCCAAAACCTGACTGACATGATGCTCGACGGTCTTGGCGCTGACCACCAGACGGGAGGCGATCTCACGATTGCTCAACCCGTGTGCAAGCAATTCAAGGACTTCCTCTTCACGCCTTGTGAGGAGCTGGTCGTGCGAGCGAGGACTGACCTTGCCTGAGGTGCCCATCTCGCGCAATAACCCCTGCGTTTGATCCGCCTCATGTGCGGCGCCCATCCTTTCAAAACCGGCCAGCGCCGCTTTTGCCAAGGTGATGGCTCCCGCCCGGTCCGTATCCTTGAGTGTGCGCGCCAGTTCCAATTTGACCCGGCAAGCCAGAAGCGAACCTTCATGAACGTTCAAATGGTCAAGCGCGCTGCGAAGATGGGTGACCGCATCCGCTTTCCCGGCATAACGCTGGACTTGCCCCAAAGCCAGTTCAGCCTGGGCGAGGAACAAATTGCTGCCTGTCAATTTGGAGAGCGTTACCAACTCATCAGCCCTCTGCCGGGCGGACTGGAGGTCATTCGCCGCCAGCAAGACATCCACCAACAGACGCAGCAACGGCGCGCGCTGCAGGGCTGGAGATGGATCAGCTTGAAGGGCCTGTTCCAAAACCGCCTGCGCCAAATTCAGCTCACCATGCGCCAAATACAGGCGTGCGCGCGGCAATACGGAACTTCCATAATCTTCGTAGCCGCCCAGCAGAACTTCCGCCTCTTCAAGCCGTCCCTGACTCACTCGCAGATCAGCCAGCTTGAGGACGGCGTTCACACGCAGCCCGTGATGCCCGGTATCGAACGTATGGATGGCCTCAGTCAGCGCAGTTTCGGCGTCCTGCCATCTGCCGGTCTCCGCCAACAGACTGCCATAGGTCGTCCGGCAGTAGGCCGATAAAAAAGTACATTGATAACGCCGAGCATATTTCAGGGCAGACTCGCACCAATGATTCGTGCGCACCAGGTCACCCGCCAGCTCACAGGTTGAAAGTGTGACGCAGAACGTTTCGCTTGCCACAAAGTAATCTCTCACTTCCCCGCTGATAACCGCCGTCATCGCTTCATCAACGGCATTCATGCCCTCTTTGATCCTGGTCTGCGCCACCAGCGCCGAGCCAAAGACTGCCAGGGCAAAAGCCTCCAGATCAGGGTCATGATATTTCCGTGCAGTTTCGATGACTCCGCTCGCTATCTGCTCCTGTCCTTCGGGGGCAGCGGTCATGGAGGCATGATAGATCTTGACCCAGCCTTCTTCAGCACAAGGTCCCGTTTCTTCCAGCAATCGAAAGGCGCGCCCAAACCAGCCGTTCATGGCACTGACATTCGCTCGCAGGAAGACTTGCTCACGCGCCAGCCAGGCTGCGAGACGAGCAGATTTAGGCAAATCTCCGTTTGATTTGTATCCCAGGTAGGCAAGGGTGCGCTGCTCATGCGCGGCGCTGATCTCGTTCAACCACCAGAGCGCCAGTCCCAGCCCATCATGCGCTTCCGGAGTGTCTGCTTCCCGCAGCGCGTTCTCGAACTGTTTTTTCGCCGCCTGCCAATTCGCACTCTTGAGGGCAGACTGTCCGGCAAAAATAGGATCGGCGGAGCAGTCCATCTAGACTTTGCTTCTCTTCCGCCCGGCATGGACTGCTGCGATCGACTCAGGCGCTTCCTTCCATGTGGCCGCGATGAGCTTTGCGAGTGCCGGGTTCTGCGCTTCGTCCACACTCCAAACTTTGATGTGCCTCAACCTCTTGCCCTCGCCGGTCAATAACTTCTGCGGGTCAGGCAGACCTGCGCCAAAGAAGAACCCAAAGTTGACATAGCCTTTTTTCTGCGGGGCGATATAGCAAATCCGGTCAAAGGGAGAATCGTTTACCGAATAACCAATTGCGTCATGGTAAATGAACTCATGCGCATCTGGCATATTCTTGCGCGCGACGAGACGTAGTGCTCGAGTAATTAATCGAACGTCCGCGGGGAGCTTCGCAAGCCATTCTTTGACAGAAATTGGAGAGGCACTCGTTCTTTTTACTCCAACCATTCAATCCCATATTTTAAAGATATATTGTTGTGCATTTCATCATCCAATGGGCCAATTGCCAGGGCGGCTTCCAATTCATCAAAATATTCTTCCATGCCACCCGGGATTGCCGCAGCTAAAACTTTAAGTGGTATTTTTGCAGGATTGTACAGCGCATGGGGAATATTTTTCGGGAGATATGCGACGCCGCCCTTCTCTACATGCAGGCGCTGGCTCGCGAGTCGAATTTCGATATCACCCTTCAAAACATAGACAACTTCATCTTCATGACGATGAACATGAAGATTATTCCCACCCCCGGGACCGAACTCAAATTCAAAAAGATAGTACGAGCCGCCTGTTTGAGCACGCGTCAATTTATGTGTGATCCCCACAAGTTTCAAGACCTTGCCTGAGCCGGGCGCAACGGAAATTGGGAGAGGATGGATGATACTCATTTTGCCAATACAACTGCTGAACGTAAGACCATTTCACACCTCTATTCTGATTATACAACAACGAAATTCTATACAAAATCGTTTTGTGTAACGTTAGGCGGTCTTACGTGCATAACCGAGATAATTGAGTGATAGATCCTTATCCAGCTTGAGCTCCAGGCGGCGTCCAAGCTCGGCAAAGGTGATGCGTCCCTGTTTTTGCTGGCGGACATCCCAGAGCGTGGCAAGGGGATTCTTGGCAATCACCCCGCCCTGCATATCTTCAACGACCAGGCCCTGCTGCCGGAGCGCCGCCGTGATTTCATCCGGGGTAATAAACATATCCCACAGGTGGGTATTCGCAGGCATCAGCTTCGTTAAAGGCGACTCCTGCAACCCATAAATAAAGGTTACCCTGCTTTTTGGGGTGCGGTTGATCGTATCGAAGAAGAACAGTCCACCTGGTAAGAGGACCCGGGCCGCTTCTGCAACGACCTGCTTCCAGTCCTGAATATGCTCCAATACATCACAACAACTGACTGCCTCGAAGCTGCCTGGCTCAAACGGCAGGCTTGTCCCGGAACCAACCCGATAGTCAATGGAAATCCCGCCGCGCGCAGCATGTTTCTGTGCCACGGCAATCGATCTGGGGGAAATATCGATCCCCGTTACCTGACAGCCCAGTGCGGCAAACTCCTCCGTCAGCACGCCGCCTCCGCAGCCAATATCCAGCAGACACACCTGGCGCAAGTCCTGACCATATTGCCTGATCAGAACATTCTTGAAATATGGGACACGCCAGGGGTTGACCATCGCTTTCAGCAGGTGCAGGAATTCATTCTCATCCCACCAGGTTTGAGCAAGTTCATCGTAGATGCGGTTATTGATCGTTGATCCCATTTTAGGTCTCCTCCAAATTATGCTATCATTATACAGCGACCGAAACAGGGGTTCTCACGCGCAAAACAGTCCCACTCATGCATGGGTTGCACCTTCATTTGTCTCTGTATCTCTCATCTTCATCCCGACAATCCAGTACTAATCCTGTACTAGTCCAAGCATCCTCTTTCGGTGGTCATTCGATCCGGAAAGGAACCAGTCTCGAGATACTCAGGGAGTCATACCAGCAGTGAACTCTTTTCTATCGAAATTTATTCTCAATAACACTCATTGGTTTAAAGTAGTAACGACTTTCCTGACACGCCCTCGGCAGTGACGCCGGGCGCCAGCACGGTGCCGTCCGTCAGGACACACCTGCCTGATTTGCCTAGCAAATCACGGGCGCTGCCACTACAGTCCCCGAGGTAAAGCCGAGTGGGAGGGCGTCGATGCCGCCAAGCTGCCGGACAAGAGCCCAGCCATTACGGAGATCGTCGACAACATCATCGCCGGGAAAATCAAGGCGCTGTGGGTGGTGTGCACCAACCCGCTGATCTCCTTGCCCGACCAGAACCGGGTAAAGCAGGCGCTGGAGAAGCTGGAACTGCTGGTGGTGCAGGACGCCTACGAGACGGTGGACACCGCGCAGTATGCCCATATTTTCCTGCCCGCGGCCATGTGGGCGGAGAAGACCGGCATCTTCGTGAACTCGGAGCGGCGCATGAACCTGCTCCAGCCGTCCGCAAAGCCCCCGGGTGAAGCCCGGCCGGACTTTGACATCATCGTCGATGTCGCCCGCCGCCTGGGTTATGGCAACTTGTTCCCCTTCCAGAGCCCCGAAGAGGCCTTTGCGGAGATCAAGCGGGTGAACCAGGGCCGCCCGAACGACTACAGCGGCGTCACGTACGCGAAGATCAAGGCCAACAACGGCCTTCAGTGGCCCGTGAAGGACGAGGCGAGCCAGGGCACCCCGCGGCTCTAC
>DATGYJ010000101.1:0-50230 GCA_035298105.1 Anaerolineales bacterium
AGTCAGCGACATGTTGACCGCTCATCCCGAGATCAATGTGATCTGGGCAAGCAACGATGGTGGCACGATCGGTGCCGCAATGGCGGTGAAGCAGGCTGGCTTGGCTGGCAAGGTATTCGTCTTCGGCTATGATGGCGGCGATCAGCAGACCAGCATGATCCTCAGCAGCGATAATATCCTGATGGGCGTTGTCGCTCAGGATCCGTATGCGCAGGGTTATAAAGCGGTCGAATCACTGGCTCTCACTTTGCTGGAGCAGTCGAACCCGGACGCTGGCAAGATTACTGTGGTCCCGGGCACTTATCTTGGCGCCTCTGATCCGGATGCCGTGAAAAAGTGGCGAACAGATAATGGACTCAAGTAATTACGACTCGATCAGATGATTTGTTGAAACAATGGAACAGGGAGACTTCTTAGGAGGAATCCCTGTTCCTCTCTCCAAAGTGCCGCAGGCATGAAAGACATGCGTGACTAAAGCGGAATTACCGCTCAAAAGTTTAGCAAGTTACATGACAAGCGGTAAAGCAAAGCCTTGAGGTGATGAAGATGAGCGTTCTCCAAATACAAACGGAACATATCATCAAAGACTATCCCGGAACCCGCGCACTGGACAATATCGACATTTGTTTTGATAGCGGTCGGGTCCATGCTCTGGTTGGTAAGAATGGATCCGGGAAATCGACATTGGTAAAAATATTTGCAGGGGCAATCAAGCCTACTTCCGGAGAGTTGTATCTCAATGATGAGAGGCTCCATTTCAATTCCACATCCGATGCCTATGAAAAAGGGATTGTCAGCGTCTATCAGGAGATGAGCCTGGTGCCAGGGTTATCGGTGGCGGAAAATATTTTCCTGGGGCGTTTGCCAAAAAAGAACCAGGCAATTGCTTGGCGCAAGACCTATCAGATGGCAGGCGCTTTGCTGGAACAAATGAAAGTAAATCTTGATCCACATGAACAAGTATCACGATTGAGCATGTGGCAAATGCAGGTGGTCGAGATCACAAAAGCCTTGAGTTTTAATCCCAAGGTAATTATGCTGGATGAGCCAACTTCAGCCCTGGCCCAAAACGAAGTCCAGAACCTTTTCAATGCAATCCGAGCTCTCAGAGATCAGGGGGTCGTCGTTATTTACATTACACACAAGTTGCAGGAGCTGTCACAAATTGCGGATACGGTGTCTGTGCTGCGGGATGGAAAATTGGTCGGGACTGTGCAAATGAACGAAGTACAGCAGAAAGATATTATCGGTATGATGTTTGGGGAAGTAAAAGTTCAGAACCGTCCGACCGATATCCAGGTCCAGGATGAATATATTATGGAGGTAAAGGGCTTTCGCCGGCATGGTTGGTACCAGGATATCAACTTCAAACTCAAGCGCGGGGAAGTGCTGGGAATTGCCGGCATGCTTGGTTCAGGCCGCACCGAGTTATTGCGGGGGATTTTCGGAGCAGATCCAGTCGATAGTGGAGACGTAGTCATAGCCGGAAAGACCTACAGGTCAGCGAATCCCATCAAAATGGTGAAAGCGGGAATAGGACTTACGCCCGAGGACAGAAAATTCCAGGGCCTGATTTTGATCCATTCCATCAAAGACAACCTGTGTTATGCCAGCATGAATATCACTGCCAAGGGATGGCTCGAGAACAAACGCAAGCGGAATGCCTTCGCAGAACGGCAAGTCAGGGAGTTGGACATCAAAGTAAGTAATATTGATGCTCGCTGCGAATCGTTATCAGGCGGCAACCAACAGAAAGTTGTGGTTGGAAACTGGTTGAATACCAGCCCTAAGATCATGCTCTACGATGAACCCTCGCGCGGGATCGATGTCAGTGCAAAGCAACAAATCTTTGAAATTATGTGGGATGAGGCCCGCAAGGGTATTTCAACCATTTTTGTCTCTACCGAATTGGAAGAACTATTGGAAGTCTGCCACCGCATCCTGATCATGCGCCATGGACGGATTGTTGGCGAGGTCAATCCGGATGAGACCAACGTCAACGAGCTTTACGAAATGTGTATGAAAGGAGATTGAAAAATGGAGAATGTCGCAGTCCCTGGTCTGGTCTTCGATCGAAGAAGAATTTTGATTTTTCTGCTCGACCACATTATCGAGCTCTGCTTGATCGCTCTAATCATTGGCCTGGCCTTTAGTGCTAATGGCTTCATGAGTTGGGCGAACTGGATGAATATCCTACGCGCCAATTCGCTTAAGGGCGTTATCGCCTTCGGCATGACCATGGCTCTCATCGCGGGCCTGGTCGATCTCTCCATCGGCTCGACAGTCGGTCTGGCCGGCGTTATCGTCGCTCTGGTCTGCCGTGAGCTCACCGGCATCGGGATTGACATTAACGTTGCTTGTATCATTGGCATTGCGATCTGCCTCGTGCAAGCCTTCGCCACCGGCTGGTTCCACGGCTTCTTCCAGCACCATACCGGCATCGCTCCCCTTCTGATCAGCCTGGCGAGCCTGTATATCCTTGTCGGCCTGGCCGGGCGGCTGTCTGGAGGATTTCCGATCCCCAATCAATACCCCGAATGGTTTAACCAGCTTGGAGGGGGCAGGATTGGCGGGTCAAACGGTATTCCGATCCCTGCCATTGTCCTTCTGCTGGCTTTCCTGGCAATCTGGTTCATCATGGGCTATACCACTACCGGACGTGCTACTTACGCAATAGGCGGCAATCCTGAATCGGCCCGACTCAGTGGTATTGATGTAGGTAAGGTCAAGATCTTTGCCTTTATCACCGTCCAGGTGATGGCCGTCTTATCAGGCTTTATGACCGCCGGGCAGGTGATGGCAGGCTCTTTTACCTTTGGCAAAGGCTGGGAGCTCGATGTCATAGCTGCAGTCGTTGTAGGTGGGACCTCCTTCTCCGGCGGTGCCGGGACGGTTTGGGGAACCTTCGTGGGCGTCATCTTTATGGGAGTGATCATCAACGGCATGACGCTGCTGAATATCGATGTTCACACCCAGTACATTATCAAAGCCGTCATCATGTTCCTGGCAGTGGTGCTTAGTTCTTACCGTGCGCGCATGAAAGCCTGACCAAACACCTTATCTTTGGTTTCGTTTTCATAGACAATTTGAACGAATTATTGAGTAGGAGTTCCTCGCAGATCATTGCAAAGAGCTCCTACTTTTTTCTCGCCCATCTGACAGCCCTGATGGGGCAAATTTATTGCAATGAACAATCCACAAAATGATTTTGGTTGATGAAGAGGCGTGTTATGGAATTATTTGGAGGAATTGAATCAGGTGGGACCAAATTCGTTTGCATGGTGGGAAACGATCCCAGCCATTTACTCAAGGAAGGACGTTTCCCAACGACTACTCCCTGTGAAACGATCGAGCGAGCCATTGAGTTCTTTCTACCCTATGTAAAGAGTGAGGAACTTACCGCAATCGGTGTTGCCTCGTTTGGCCCACTGGATTTGAACCCAGACTCGCCGACTTACGGTTACATTACCACAACGCCGAAAGCAGGCTGGGACCAAATTGATTTATGTGGAGAAATTCGAAGAAAGCTGCCTGTGCCAATAGCCTTTGATACGGATGTGAATGCAGCCGCCTTCGGTGAACAGTATTGGATACCCGAAAACAGATCATTGGATCCATTCCTTTACATGACTGTCGGAACAGGGATTGGCGTCGGAGTGATTGTCAACGGATCCCCGCTGCATGGGCTTGTCCATGCGGAAGCTGGACACCTGGCGTTGCCTCACGACCGGAAAATGGATCCGTTTGAGGGAGTTTGTCCTTACCATGGCGACTGCCTGGAAGGGTTGGCATCGGGATTATCCATGAGTAAGCGCTGGGGACAAAGCCCGGAAAGCTTGCCCGATTCTCATCCTGGTTGGGATCTGGAATCTGACTATATTGCCCTAGCGCTCCTTAACCTGGTTTACGCATACTCGCCGCGGCGGATCATCCTTGGAGGTGGAGTCTCCCAGCATCCAGGTTTGCTCCAGGCTGTTCGCTGTAAGGTCCGGCAATTCACGAATGGTTATATACACTCATCCATGTTAATGGACAGAATTGACGAATATATCTTGCCTCCCGCCTTAGGCAATCGCTCCGGGGGACTCGGCGCAATTGCCATGGCTATCGTACTGGCTGCGGGCTTGCACGCATAAGGCCAAACTGGCAGTCTGAATAAAGTTATGACAAAACGGCGGCACGTCTGTAGGATATGCCGCCGTTATGCATATGCTTTGCCGGACACCTGCACCGAGCGCACACCCACCTGCACTGCGTTCCGGCGCACACTTGTCCCGGGTGCACACCTGCCTGATTTGCTCGGCAAATCACGGGCGGTGCCAGGGAATGCCGGGGAGTGTGTCCTGCCCCCTACAGGCGGTGCCAGGGGTACGGTGTTGTCAAATCCGGACTGGCAGTTAAACGTGCCGTCGTTTCTCGAATTGATAAATGGACCACGAGTTATATAAGTGGTGATAGAGAATGTAGAACGTGGGACCCATTGCCACAAGTGGATTAATGAAAGTCAATGCGATCCAGATGACGAAAGAGAGATTCTTTTGTCCAAGCGACTGGCTGGCTTCCTGCCAGTGGCGCCGCCCACCAAGCAGCGCGCCTACACCAAAGTTGATGATGCAAATGACCAGCGAAATCAGGGCAATGGCCAACAGAGTGAAACCAGAATTGGAATTTCCGTTCCGCAGAAAATTCGAGGCATTGGCGCTCACGATAAAAAGGTTGGCCAGCCAGATAGGAAAAGAAAGTGATTTCCCTTTGCGGATAAATCGCTGGGTTGTAGAGGAAAGACGGGGAACGAGACGGGCCAGAATGAGCGAAAGGAACATAACGATCAAAACAGATTCCAAGACTTGCCAAATTGAGATTTGAATATTCGCGCCGAGCAAAAAAGGCAGCGTCAGCGGAACGATCACCGCACTGGAAAGATTCGTGACCAGTACCGCGGCGACCACATATTCAATCTCACCCTGGATAAAACCGATGATCACGGGCGCGGCAATGGCCGTCGGTGCGATGGCTGTCATAAATGCCGTCAAGGCAAGCATCGAATTAAAGGAGGCAAGTGCGGCATAGCTGATAAATGCCACCGCTACGTTCGCAATCAGAACCCAGAGCACACTTCTTTGAAATGTCTGTGGGTTAAATTCGATATCCAGAAAGGCGAAGAACAACATCCCCATCAACAAATACTGGATCAGAAACGAGAACGTATGGAACTGTGGAAACAACGCCCCAAGCAGCATCGTTACCAGCAAGCCAAAGACCTTACTATAATTTTTGAGAAAAGACTTTATTTGTGGGATCATCAATATTGAGCTTCGATGTATCGGCATAATTGAGATTGAGCCGCGCACAATCTTCTGCAGATATTGTACTTGACAATGTTCCTCTTAGATCTGGCTTGATCCAAAACCTTGCTTTACTGACAGGCCGAACCCGGATCGACGGTTGGATTCGCCCAGAAGGCCAGGGCCATCTGCAAGGCACAGGGCGAAGAGCGCGTCACCCAGTGTCCATTCCCCGGGAATTCATAGAAATAAGAATTCGACAAGTCTTGCACTACCATTCGGCCCCATTCCGGCGGGGTGATAGGATCCTGCTCTCCAGCGAGCACCAGAGTGGGCAAGTCGCTGGACACAGCCAGGTTCTCACGCGGGTCAGGGCTCCTAAAGGCCCATTCCCGGCAGACTGCAAACAATGGCTGGACACTGACCGGATAGTAAGCCGCGATTTGGGGCTGCACGCCCTGTGCAGCCGCATAGGCTTCTTCCGGCGTATTGAATGGAAACTCCTCGGCGCACTGCACCGCCATTTGCATGCCCAGGGCGCTCGAGGGTTCGAAGTACAAAGCCAGGCGCTGGCTCAGAATGGTGTAGTTGCCCTGGCGGATATCATAGATCATTTGCGGCATGGAGGCGGTCACAACAGGATTGTACAGTCCAACGAACAGAACATCGATCAATAGACCACCGTCCAACCGGACCGTCTGCTCAGCGCCACCTGCAAAGAGGGAGACGGCAACCGGTTGGCTGTTCAATTCATCTACCAATTGATAAAAGACGGTCCGTAGATCAGGATAAGCCGTACTGCAGCTCGGATCGGCAGCACAGCCATCGAAGAAAACGTTGAATGCCCGCTCCGCATTCGGCGCCAGGGCGGTATACAGATTGACCTGAAGTGGATAGGTGGAATCGAGCACTACACTCCGCACTGCATTAGGATCATCGCGCATCAACGTCAGGGCGAGCCGCGTGCCATAAGAAACGGCATATAAATTCAACTTATCATATCCCAGGGCCAGCCGCAAATCATTCAAATCTGCTGAGCTGGCAGCGCTGTTGTAAGCGGATAAATCGATTCCCTGCGCCAACAAACGGTCACGGCAACTACGGAAGGCATCCACAATTACCTGTTGGGATACTGCGGCAGATAGACTTCCTGCGAGCAGCGTGGGAGTGATCGCATTGCGCTCGGGGCAATCCAGACGAGGCTGTGAGTGGCCGGTGCCGCGCTGGTCGAACAGGATAAAGTCACGCCGGTCGAGGATGGCATCCAGCCCGCGCCCAAACAGGTAATCCGCTACATCCAAGGATGATGATCCGGGTCCGCCGGCCAAATGAACCACCGGGTCTGGAACCGGGGAACCAGTCCGGTTCCGGAAGATCGCTAGATGTAGACGGATTGATGGGCTGTTGGGATGTGCTCGATTCTCGGGCACGACCAGATAACCACAATCCGGACTGTATCCGGATGGAACTGCGAAAGCGCAGGGGCCTGGCTCGAAAGCTGGCTGGTACGTGATTGTGGGCATCCCAGCAGGAGGAGCAGATGGCGAAGAGGCAGGTGAAACAATAGTTTCGGTAGAAGGAGAAGGGGTTGGTAAAGAGGTAGCCAGGTCGCAGGCAAAAATGCTTATGGAAAATGTGAACAGAAGCAACCAGCGGATGTGACGAGACATGCACAGAAGACGACACCTGCATTTGAGTTGTTCCACAGAACTTAGTCTGATGTGTGCCTCTGCCTGCTTTCCTCCGCCCTGCCTCGCTGCTCATTCGCTCTTCTTTCGATCTGCCTAAATGGTGGCCATAAGGTGCCTATATGCTGCCTATATCCTGGCTATATCCTTTTTTTGCTCCTTACTCACTGCAGGTCCGCTGCGCTCAGGGTTACCGGATGATTTCGTATTCCTCGCTAAAGAGGGATAAAAACCCATCTGATAAACCTTCCGATTAACCATTTAGCGACAGACACTCGGTGTCTGTCGCTAAATGGTTGAAATTACAGGAATCACAAACTATCAGGCGGTCACGATTTTTTGAACTTCAGGCGAAATTAAGTCTGACTGCAAATCGGTATAAATTTCCCATGTTTCCATATGAAAAACAGACTTGCCCGGTTCGAGCTTCGTCAACGGTCCTAACGTCTCGAGCTCGATGAATTTATCATTACAATAGCTTTCCACATTGCAGCCTCCATCGGGGTATGAGTTAATTTCGGTGGAGGCATCAAATCTTTTGACGAAGAAAATGCCGTCCAGCCAGTAGCCGGTCCAGCCGTGCCGGTTGAGGTAACCAAATTTAATCGGAGGCAGTTTCGGGTCCGCATGGATGAGCACGAAGTCATCGCGTAAAATCAGGCGAGGATCGGTGAGAGACGTGTAAGGCCAAAGTGTCAGTTGTCTGTTTGGCAAGAGTCCGGTCGCATCTACGTTGCCCGCAGGCTGCGGGAAGATCCCAACGCCGCCCAGGCGAAACATCGTCAAAGCCCAGGGGGCGAACTCGACTGCCCAGGCTCCTTCATTACGAAGTTCGTGAATCAGGATCACCTGCGGTTGGTCAGGGTTCAGCCGAATTTCAATGGATTTTGCAATATGGGTCCACGGCTCAGCAGGCATTTCAATGCGCGCGCCATGAGGAACTTCACTGACGATTGCTCCTTCATTATCCGGCAGGTAGGTGCGCGGCATCGCTTCGGGCGCATGCCACAAACGATGCCCGCCGCGAAAGTAGAAATCGCCGTATGGGGTTTGGACGGGGATCCTGCCCAAGTCTGCAAACATATTCGTTCCGCCCTGCGGGGAAAAGCGTACGATGCGGGCAGAATTGGCAAGATATTCCAGTTGGACGAATTGGTTTTCAAGTACACGAGTTGGTTCGCCGTGAAAGTCGCTCATTCAATCCTCTCCTTTTGTTTTTAACGTGAGTGCGTCGCACCTTACTTAATAGAATGATCCACTCGAGTAGATTTCGCTGGTCCATTGGGAAAATCCTACCCGGCTGGTGCGATGCAGTCACTTGTGCTGCAAAGTTTATCTCATTTTTTCAAACGAGGATTTCAGCGCAGGATAGAGTTCTCGATAAAGTGGATATGCTTTGCGATAGGCTTCGGCCTGGGCCGCATCTGGACCTGTGCTGCCAGTGATCTTGACTGCAACTTTGCAGGCACTGGGCACATCGCTCCAGGCGCCAGCGCCCACACCTGCCAGCAATGCTGCGCCGAAAGCTGCACCCTCGCTGGTGTTGACGGTAACAAGCTCGGCTTCGAGTGCCGAGGCCAGGATCTGTCGCCAGAGCGCACCTTTGGTGCCGCCGCCTGAAGCGCGCACTTGTTTGATTTCGCCCAGTCCTGCGTTTTGAATGAGCGTAAAGGTATCCTTCAAACCAAAGGAAACACCTTCGAGTACGGCGCGGGTCATATGCCCGCGGCCGTGACGGAGCGTCAATCCGATAAATGCACCGCGCGCCAGCGGATCAGGATAAGGCGTGCGCTCTCCACTCAGATATGGCAGGAATTGTAAGCCCTCACTTCCGGCAGGCACTGGCTCGGCCTCTTTCAATAAATCATCGAAGCTGGCCACCGGCGCCAGTGTATCGCGATACCATTGTAGACTCCCGGCTGCCGAAAGCATGACACCCATGAAATGCCACATCCCCGGCACGGCATGACAAAAGGCATGCAGGCGCCCTTCCGGCTCTATCAAGGCTGAGGGCGTTGTAGCAAACACCACGCCGCTGGTGCCGACTGTCAATGCGACAACACCCGGCTCCACTGCACCCACGCCAACGGCCTGGGCGGCCTGATCGCCGCCGCCGGCTGCAACAGGCGTACCAACGTTCAGGCCGGTAGCTGCAGCGGCTTCGGGCGTAATGCGTCCGGTGAATTCCGGTCCTTCAAACGTGCGCGGCATCCAGGCGGGGTCAATGCCCAGTTTCTCCAGAATTTCAACCGACCAACCTCGCGACTTCAAATCAAACAGCACTGTGCCTGCGCCATCGGCCTTGTCCATCGCATATTCGCCTGTAAGCTTCAATCGAATATAGTCCTTCGGCAGAAGCACGTGTTGGGCCCGCCCGTACACATCCGGTTCGTTCTTCTGCACCCACAAGATCTTGGGCGCGGTAAAACCGGTCAGCGCGACGTTGCCGCTGATTTGAATAAAATGCTCTTTGCCAAGGCGCGCATGGATCTGATCGCATTCTGCCTGGGTCCGCTGATCGTTCCACAGAATGGCCGGACGCAGCACTTCTCCCGCTGCATCGAGCAGCACCAGGCCATGCATCTGCCCCGTCAGGCCGACCGCTGCGATCCGTTCCGCCCCGATACCTGACTCGATCAAAACCTGGCGAATACTGGCTGAGACCGCTTTCCACCACTCGCGCGGATCCTGTTCCGACCAGAGCGGCTTCGGCGTCTGTAAGGTATGCGGCGAAGAAGCTACGGCAAGGACTTGCCCTTCTTCATCAATTAAGAGTGCCTTGCTTGAAGTTGTGGAAGTATCAATGCCAAGAAAATATTGTTTTGCCATTGTTTTATCCGGCTAGTGATTGTTTCGAAATTCGTAAGTGGTGTAAGGGGTTACACCGCATGACCTTCGCTTCGGGCTCTGTTCTCCCTTAGGGTGATAAGCGTGAGGCTCCCTCCGGATCACCGGTTTCGCTTCATGACCATATCGACGTACACAGCGACCACTAGGACCACACCCGAAACCACATATTGCCAGGAGGATGGAACGTTCATAATCTGCAGACCGTTGGTCAGGCTGGCTATGATCAGCGATCCAATCATGGCGCCAAAGATGGTACCTACGCCGCCCAGAGTGGAAGTCCCACCCAGGATGCAGGCGGCGATCGCAAAGAGCTCATAGCCTGTTCCCGCCGCGATCGTCCCATATCCAACGTAGGAGGCCATGATCACACCGGAAACGCCGCATAGGAAACCCATTAATACAAAGATGGCGAAGGTATTCCCGCGAATACTAATACCGGAAAGCCGGGCTGCTTCGCGGTTGCCGCCAATGGCATAGGTGTAGCGCCCGAATTTCGTATTGTTCGAAACATAGCCAACGATGACGACAATAATTCCAAGGATCAACACCGGGATTTGAACCCCACTATACTCATTGACATAACCTACGTAGCCAAAGACTAACGCGGAAAGAAGGGCTGTCTTCAGTATATCCTGGTAGAGGGGCGCCAGCCTAAAACCATATTTGACTCTGCGCTGGCGGCCATTAAACATCTGGATAAATAAGAGCACCGCAATTGCGACTGCCAGAATCCAGCCAACTGCCGGAGGCAGATAGCCCTGAGCGATATATGAAAATAAAGGCTGGTTCGCGGGAATGGTCTTCCCTCCCGTCCGGATCAGAATGAAGCCATTCAGAATCCACATACTAGCTAGTGTCACGATGAAGGATGGCACACGCAGGTAGCCGATGATCCATCCGTGCATCACGCCATACAGCGTGCCCATCGCCAGTCCGCTCAGGACGGAAAGAGTGGTGGTCAGCACAGGTGATGCTCCGGGTAGATACTTGTTCCAGGTGTAAGCCTGAAGATAAGCCACTACGACAGATACAAATCCGGCCAGCCGGCCTACAGAGAGGTCGATGTGCCCGGCTACAATCACCAGCACCATGCCCACCGATAGCACTGCGGTGATAGTCATCTGGCGGAACAGGTTGGAAAAATTCTGTGGCGACAGATAGATTCCATTGGTCAGGATAAAAAAGAGTACCCAAATGACGATCATTGCCACCACTAGGGCATACGTCTGGAAATTGGAACGGAGTTGTTGGCCGATCTGGAAAACGCCGTTCTTGGTTGGGGAGGCGGTAGTTGTGGTTGTGCTCATAAAGGTCACCTTTCAGGGATGGGTTGGGATGCTACGCCGGTTGCCAGTGCCATGATCTTCTCCTGCGTTGCCTCGGCAATATCAAGCGTGCCGACGGATCGATCTTCGCGCATGACCATGACTCTGTCGCTCATGCCCAATACTTCCTCCAGCTCGCTGGAGATCATAATAATTGCAATACCTTTCTCGCTCAGGTCGTTCATGATTTTATAGATCTCATATTTAGTCCCCACATCGATACCACGGGTGGGATCGTCCATGATGAGCACTTTCGGCTGTGACATTAACCATTTGGAAATCACCACTTTCTGCTGGTTGCCACCCGAGAGAGAATCCGCCTGGGCATTCAAATTGGAGGCTTTAATTGCCAGGCTTTTGGCAAAATCCGTGCTGACTTTCAATTCAGCCGAGTCGTTAATTCGGAACAGTGAGGAAAATTGATCCAGGTTTGCCAGGGAAATGTTGCGCAGAATGGATTGGATCAGCACCAGTCCATGTCGCTTGCGGTCTTCAGGGACCAGGCTGATGCCATGACGCATGGCTTCCTTTGAATTGCGGATGGTGATCTCACGCCCTTCCAGTTTAATCTTCCCCCGGTTGATCTTGCCATATTCCCCGAATAGCGTTGTGACCAGTTCCGTCCGCCCGGAGCCCATCAGGCCGGCGATGCCCAGGATTTCGCCTCGGCGCAGGTTGAAGCTCACGCCTTTGATGATTTCATAGGAGGGATCCTCAGGATCGAGCGCATGTAAATCCTCCACTTCAAGAATGACTTCACCAGGTTTGCGGTTGCCCTTTGGGAACCGCTCTTTCATCTCACGTCCTACCATGCTACTCACCAGGGTTTCAAGGTTCAATTCGCTGGTCGGCCGGGTAAAGACGGTCTTCCCGTCGCGGAGCACTGTGATCGAATCTGTGATCTTGAAAAACTCGTCCAGCTTGTGGCTGATGTAAATACAGGTGACGCCATGCTGTTTGAGACCTCGTAGGATCTCCATCAGTTGTTCGATTTCCGCCTCTGCCAACGCGCTGGTCGGCTCATCCAGAATCAGGATCTTGGCATTCTCAGAAAGCGCCTTGGCGATCTCGGTCATCTGCATCTTGCCCACTCCAAGATGACGCACGATTGCCCGCGCTGAGACGTCCAGATGGTATTCTTCCAGCACCCGTTGCGTATCGGCGTAGAGTTTCTCCCAGTTGATCACCCCATATTCCACCGGCTCTTTTCCCAGGTAAATGTTTTCACCGACTGTGATACTGGGCACCAGGGTCAATTCCTGATAGACGATCGCAATTCCTTCTTGCACTGCCTGATGAATGGACCGGTCAATCAGCTTTAATTCTTGGCCATCATAAATGACTTGTCCTTCATAAGACCCCCAGGGATATACACCAGCCAGGATTTTCATCAGGGTGGATTTGCCGGCACCGTTCTCACCGCATATACCGTGGATCTCGCCTCGCCGAATAGAAAAAGAAACATCGTCTAAGGCGGTGATCCCCGGAAATTTCTTGGTCACATTCTTGAATTCGAGAATGACATTATTGTCCACTGCAACTCCTCAGACCAAGCTCAAAAATTTGCTTCAATGATACTTCATTTGCGTGGTTCCCGGCCTCCCTTTTGGGAGGCCGGGAAGGAGAAGAAAAGAATTGTTCTTATGGTTTGGCGGGGCGGTTGGCTTCAGGGATGTCGCGATAAACATCATCGTAGCTTTGGAAACCACTCTTCACGATCAGGTCATAGACATTGTCTTTGGTGACCTGTTGAACGGGCAGGAAGAGAGCCTGAATGCTGCCAGCAAGATCTTCGCCGGTGAGGGTCTTCAGGTCATATTCCTTCAAACCAGTGACAGACTGACCTTTGAGCAGTGCATCCATCATGTCGACTGCCTTTGGGGAGAGTTGGCGAATATCCTTGTATACGCTGACGGTCTGTTCGCCCTTGACAATGCTGTTGCAGCCATCGGCAGTGGCATCCTGTCCGGAGATCGGTACTTTACCGGCCAGGCCCTGGGCCTTCAAAGCCTGCAATTCGCCCAGCGCTGTGCCGTCGTTGGAGGCGACTACCGCATCGATCTTATTTTGCTGAGCCGTTAGGATGTTCTCCATCATCTTCTCAGCATTGCCGGCATCCCAGTTGTCTACCCACTGGTCAGCCACGACCGTGACTACACCTTGATCAATATATGGCTGGACGACTTCCATCTGGCCCTGGCGGACTAGTACGGCGTTGTTATCGGTAGGTGAACCGCCAGACAGAACGACTTTGGCAGGGTTATCTTTCGTCCAGGTGGTGCTGCCAGGGAGCCCGAGCGCGGTCATCACGCCGAGCGCTTCCTGTCGACCAACCTCAACATTATCGAAGGACAGATAAGCCGCGATATTTTTGGTCTTGATCAGGCGGTCATAGGCGATCACCTTCACACCCGCTGCGGCAGCTTTGTCCACAGCAGTAGCAGCTGCGGCACCATCTTCGGCAATGACAATCAAGCCTTTGACGCCTTGTGCTACCATGTTGTCAATCTGATCATTCTGCAGTTTCACATCGTGGTTGGCTTCCTGTGAAATGACATCATAGCCCTTGTCTGTTAACAGTTTGCGCATGAGTGTGTCTTCATTTTTCCAGCGCTCCGTTGCAAAATCAGAGAAGGAAAGACCGACTTTGATCTTTCCACTGGAAGCCGTGGCACCACAGCCAGCGAGCACCAGCGATGCGATAACCATCAGGGAAAAGATGGCCATCAGGATACGATTGGATTTCATCTTATTTCTCCTTCATTGTTAGTTTTGACTGACATCGTTTGTGCCGAAAGAAAAGTTTTTGCTTATCCCTGCCTGTCACCTCCTTGATATAGCCTCTTTGATAAACCAGAGAACGCCTCCGGTACTCTCTGAAAAGGGATCTTTTCACGCAGGATATTTTATTGAACTTCAACAGGGCAAACAAAGACGCGCTGCTTCACCGGTACTTTTTTATTACCAACGATTTCAAATCCATCGCACAGCCGGATATCTTCCGAGGAACTTCCTACCATCACTTCAATCTTGCCGGGCTCAAGAATTAGATTAAGTTCATCATCATAGAATGCCATTTGATCTGTAGGCAAATGAAAAGTAACCGTACGCGTTTCAGCAGGCCGCAACGTCAGGCGCGCATATCCTTTCAATTCTTTTACAGGGCGTGGTGTGCTGGCATATTCATCCCGGATGTAAAGCTGGACAACTTCGTCGCCAGCCTGCGCGCCATGGTTTGAAACCTTGAGCGATATATCTACGCTTTCATGAACTGCTGCTTTCCTGCTGCTGAGCGATAAATCACTGTACACAAAGCTGGTGAAGCTTAGGCCATACCCAAATGGATACAAGGGCGTCACTTTTTCAGAGACGTAGTCCACATACCAGTTCGAGCGCATGCCGGAGGGTTTGTAGTTATAGAAGGTCGGCACCTGCCCAACATGACGTGGAAAGGTGATTGGCAGCTTTCCGCCCGGGTTGACATCTCCAAATAAGATATCGACAACCGCCCGACCGCCTTCTTCGCCCGGCAACCAGGCTTCAAGAATGGCATTGGCACTCTCATCCAGCCATGGAATGGCAAACGGACGCCCATTGACCAATACGACTACCACCGGCTTTCCCGTAGCAAGAATCGCTTTGGCAAGCTCTTCCTGCGCACCGGGCAAATGCAGATCGGCACTATCGCGGGTCTCCCCGGTAGTACAGGTGGGGATCATGCCAGAGCGATCACCCAGCACCAGCACCACAACATCTGCCTGCTCGGCGGTTTTCACGGCCTCTTCAAAGCCGCTCTGATCATCAGTGAGGTTATCGCAGCCTTTCGCATAAAGCACTTGAGTGTTTGGAGAAACGATTTCACGGACACCATCGCAGACGGTCACAACTTTTACAGCTCGTTCTGCCAGCGCAGCAGAGTCACTTTCAACGAAAGCCGAATTTTCTGGCTTGGTAAACTGCATTAAACTGAGCATTGCTGCATAGGAATAATCACCCAGTTGATTGCGCCCATCGTGTGCATTCGGTCCAATAACTGCCAGAGTGGGGATCGATTTTTTCAATGGAAGTAAGCCATCGTTCTTCAGTAGGACCATGCTCTTGCGCGCCAGTTCCCGCGCCAGACAGCGCTGTTCGGAGGTTTCAAAGACTTCATACGCATGGTCTTCGTCCACATAAGGGCTTTCAAATAGACCGGCTTCGAATTTCTTTTGCAGGTGGCGGCAGACAGCAGTGTCTACCAGTTCCAGGTTGATCTCGCCTGCTTCCAAAGCCATCCGGAGAGGCCGATCGTAATAATCTGTGCGAGGTAATTCCACATCTATACCGGCATAGAGCGCCAGACGCGCTGCCTCCGATTTATCGGCAGTCATCTTGTGATATTCGTGGATCATGTTGATAGCGTGATAATCCGAAACGACCAGTCCCTCGAAGCCAAGAGTCTCACGCAGCAGATCCGTCAGGATGCGGCGTGAAGCAGCGACCACCTCGCCATCCAGTTCGGGATAAGAGCACATAATAGAGGCAAGCCCTGCATCGCGAATCGCAGCCTGGAAGGGCGCCAGAAAAACGTCCCATAGTTCGCGCTGACCTATATGTACGGGACCACAATTGAGTCCGCCCTGCGAAAGGCTATGTCCAATGAAATGTTTGCCGGTGGCGATAATCCCTTCGGTCAGATCCTGACCCTGCAAGCCGCGGATATAAGCCATGCCAAAATGACTGACGAGTGTGGGATCTTCGCCAAAGGTCTCTTCGACCCGTCCCCAACGCGGGTCGCGTGAGACGTCCAGCACCGGCGCCAATCCCTGGTGCGCACCAATAGCGCGCAACTGTTTGCGGATAACAGTTGTCATCTGCTCAGCCAGCTCAGGCTGAAAGGTACTGGCGAGGCCGAGCATTTGAGGATACATACTACCGCCCAACATCATTGCGCCGGAGCAGCACTCCTCGTGAACAATAGCAGGAATTCCAAGGCGAGTATTTTCAACCAAAAACCGTTGAATGATATTGGCAGCCTTCGCCGCAGACTGAGGTTCAAGCGTGGAAGCGCCTGCCAGGCGGGTAAGTTGCCCAATGCCATGCTTCAACTTTTCTTCTATCTTTAGCTGATCCAGTTGCCCTTTGGTTTGCAGCTCATAAATCCAATAGGAGCCAATCTGGGCGAGCTTTTCATCCAGAGTCATCTGGCTGAGCAGGTCGGAAACACGTTTTGCGGTGGAGCGTATTGAAGCAGGTATCGTCATATTGTTTTCTGTCCTAGTAACTGTCATTGCGAGCCTTTGGCGAAGCAGTGACGATAAACTCTGGTTTATCTTGCGCCTAACAGCAGATCAACGGTGAGCTGGTCGAGGCGTTCATATTTGAGTCCGCGTGCGCTGAGCGCCTGGCGGTCGAAAGGTTGGGCGCGTAAAGCAGAAGCTTTTTGAGCACTGTATTTGCCGAAGTACTGGCCCATGGAGCCGTCATCGGCGTTGATCTCTGCGACCAGTGCCTGGATCTCCGGATCCGCATTCCATTGCGCAGCCTTCTCCTTCAAAATCAGATAGGTCCGTATGCAGCCGCGGGCGAAATCCTTCACGCCTTCGTAATCTTCCGTGCGATAAGCATGAGCATCGAAATGCCGGCTGCCTGCATAGCCGTTGTCTTCCAGCAACTTCACCAGGAAGAAGGCGCTCTTCAGGTTCACAGCTCCGAACCGGAAGTCCTGGTCATAACGACCAAACGACTGGTCATTGAGATCAATATGGAACAGTTTTCCCGTCTCCAGTGCCTGGGCGACGCCATGAACGAAATTCAACCCGGCCATATGCTCATGCGCTACTTCGGGATTGACTCCTACCATCTCAGGATGATCGAGGGTTTCGATGAAGGCCAGCATATGCCCGGTGGTGGCATTGTACATATCCCCGCGCGGCTCGTTCGGCTTGGCTTCCAGGGCAAATTTCAGATCGTATTTTTTGTCCAACGCATACTCGCACAGGAAATTCATGGCTTCCCGGCTGCGCTTGATCGACTCGATCGGGTTCTTGGCCGCGTCAGTCTCTGTCCCTTCACGACCACCCCAGAAAAC
The DNA here is from genome assembly GCA_035298105.1 of Anaerolineales bacterium. Taxonomy (GTDB): domain Bacteria; phylum Chloroflexota; class Anaerolineae; order Anaerolineales; family Villigracilaceae; genus Defluviilinea. The sequence goes on from DATGYJ010000101.1 coordinate 17,219, forward strand.
GTACACACTCGCGCCGAGCTCCACGCCCAGGTCGATGGCATTCATCGTCTTTTGCAGGGCATAGGCGCGCACCTTTGGATCGTTCGCAGTAAAAGCGCCGTCTTTGAAGACCGGATCCGTGAACAGGTTGGTCGTGGCCATGGGGACACATAAACCTGTCTCAACCAGAGCCGCCTTGAAGTCTCGCACGATCTGGTCGCGCTCATTTGGCGTCGCATCGATCGGAACCAGGTCGTTATCGTGGAAATTGACGCCCCAGGCGCCGACCTCCGCTAATAAATGAACCAGTTCTACTGGCGACTTGACCTCACGCACTGGGCCTCCGAACGGATCACGACCAGCATTGCCCACCGTCCATAATCCAAATGTGAATTTATGTTCAGGTTGGGGAGTATAGTTTGTCATGGATGATCTCCTTGAATTTTGAAATTGCCGCTCACATGCAGCAATCCTAGTATATATAACATTCCATCATAATAGCGCCATTTGCCGGAGGGAATTTGTGTATCCCAGAGCGCCTGAACAAATGGCTCCCCCTTTTGCGGGTCCGCAGCCAGGGCAGCAACGGCGGCCATGGAAACCAGCCCGGTTGAATGATCCGTTGAGAGTGCCGTTCCATCGAGGGCATACTGGTTAGAATAGTCATTCAGACCTTGCGAGGACAAGAAACCCAGCACTCGATTGGATTGTTCCACCTGCCAGGGATCGGCTGCGAACCAGGCATAATCCACAGCGACATTGGACAGTGTGCGCCAGGCATCGAAGCGGAAATCTTTATGTTCATCTGCCCCATAAGGCGTGCCGTCGAAGTTAGCATAATCGGGCATCAGTCCGGTCTGCGGGTTGGCGGCTTTTTTGAAAAATTCACGACTCGTCTGGGCAGCTTTGGTCCAGAATTCGTGATCTTCCCCGGCCCAGCGTGACCACAATTCATAATAAGCGGGAAGCTGATAGGAAGGATCGGTAAAACTCGATACGCGGCCAACGATGGGAACAAACACAACTTGTTTGTTTTCGATGTTAAACATATTGGTCGTCAGATCGTTCTTCTGGTCTTCCTTGTGAAGCATCGTATGAAGGATTTCCTGCGCCTGTGCCTGATAATCGAAGATCCCTTCACCATCCTGCCAGCGCGCTGAGGCAAACAGTAAAGCCATTGCAAACCATTCTTCACCATCCGGAGCCGGGTTGGGATCCAGCTTCTTTCCATCAACGGTGCAGTGCCAGGCAAAATAACCCCGATGGGGTCCATCGTCCTGATACATATAGGTCTTGGACCATTTCCATAGGCGGTCGAATTCTTCCTTTTTATCGAGCTGGACGGCGATCATCATGCCATACGACATGCCCTCTGTACGCACATCGCCGTTGCCGATATCTTCGATGTAGGCCGTATCTTCTCCCACGGGATAATAGACGCGCTCCGAATCGGCATTTCCATAGAAGAGTTGATTCCAGGCGGCATCGATTTTTGCCTGTGTTTCCGCATCAGATTTATGGAGGTATTCCTTAAACAAGTTTCTATATTGTCCGCTCTCGAAGGCGCCCACGGGTGCTTGAGGAGTTGGTGCAGATAGAGCAGGCGCACTGGGTGAACCACAACCGGCAATCAGTGTAGATACAAATGAAAAAATAACAAAGATAAAAACAAGATGTTTCATGATTGAATTACTGATCTAGGCCGGTATATTCAAACCAGTCGAAGTCTGCATGATTCGTGCTGGGTTGTCCATTACTGCTCGCGTACATAGCGATGTATGCGCCTACAAAACCTCCGGCCACTGGCGTACTCAGGATACGGCCATCTACATGATCTGCAATGACATTCCATTCATCCCGTTTGCTTGCAAAATAAAAATGATAGGCCTGTTCATGAGCTTCCACTTTGAGATACAACTGCGTGGTATCAACAGGCTGCTCTGCCAATACTTCTTCCTGTCCATATGCCTGTTTGATCAAACGAATGACCGGCTCGGTTCCTTTCGTGACGACAAATAGGAAGTGAAAGTCATTGTTTTGGATGAGGGCGAAACCAGCATACTCATGTTCATTTTGTGGAGCGAATTCGACTGCGGCTTGCGCGCTGAAGTGAATATGCTGCTGCCGGCGTCCGACAAAACTTGGATTGGTTTGTTCTGATAGACGCTGTGGGCGCAATCGCAGGCGGAGATAACCTGGCCGTTCATTCAGACTATAAGACTCGTCACGCGGTGTACGCAGAAAATTCCATTGTAGGGCTAATGTGGGTGTATCGAAGTTATCGCAGGCAGGAACTTCGGGCCAGGTTTGTTCAGGCACGTTCGGAACCGGGTATGAAAATTCAACTCGACCGGTCCCAGGGCTGACAATCGGCCAGCCATCCTCCCAGTGTACGGGGGCTAGAAAAGTTTCCCTGCCGAGGTTATAAAAATAACCTCCATAAGGTCTCATCGCAAGCAACACCATCCACCACTCGCCGGTTTGTGTCTCCACTAAATCAGCATGACCCGTACCTACAATTGGATAATCCAGTCCCAAATGACGGTGAGTAAGGATTGGATTGCCGCGGTTAGCTTCATAGGGTCCGGTAATAGCATTGCTGCGCGCAATGGTTACAGCATGATGATGAGCGGTCCCGCCCTCTGCAATCAGCAAATAGTAGCGACCTTCCACTTTATAGATATGCGGCGCCTCCGCCCATACTGCCCCTTTGACTGCTCCATCCCAAAGGATGTGCTCCTCACCCACCAGACGCATCAATTCTACGTCCAGCTCTTGCAGCCAAATCTCTGTATGGCCCTCATAGTCACCTTTCGCTTTCAGTCGCGTGCCTGTATACCAGGCGCGTCCATCTTCATCGAAGAAGAGAGAGGGATCAAAGCCCAAAGCAGACTCTAACCAAAATGGTTCTGACCAGGGTCCGGCTGGGTCCGTTGCGGTGGCGATAAAATTGCCCGACTTATCCTTTCCGTACATGAGTGTATTGATCACATAGAACGTACCATTCGAAAAACGAATGGTAGGCGCCCACAAGCCGCCGGATGCGCGCACTTCATCGAGTGGTAATTGGGATGGCCGGTCGAGCACGTGCCCAATCTGATGCCAATGGACCAAGTCGCGGCTATGGAAAACCGGCAGCCCTGGAAAATACTCAAAGGTTGAAGTAACCAGATAGTAATCATCGCCAACCCGGCAGATGGAAGGATCTGGGTAAAAGCCTGGCAGGATGGGATTACGAAAGGTTTTGCGCAAATCGATTAACCTTTGACGGCGCCTGCAGTGAGACCGGAAATGATTTGTCGTTCTGCGAAAAGATAGAAAATGATGGTGGGTATGGCAGACAGAGCCACAAAGGCGGAAACCAATGCCAAATCCGTGGCGTATTGACCCTGGAATTGCATTGTCCCTAATGGCAGGGTCCAAAGCTTATCGCTGTTCAAGACGATCAAAGGGGTAAGCAGATCGTTCCAACTGCCGATCATCGTCAGCGCCGCGACAGCTCCCAATGCCGGACGCGCCAGTGGAAGCAGAATGCGCCAGAAGAAATCAAAGTTGTTACAGCCGTCGATGTAGGCGGCATCCTGCAATTCAGCTGGGATGGCGGTGAAGAAGCCGCGCAGGATCAGGATATTGCCGGATAGGTTGAACGCGATCTGCACCACCATCACCCCGATGAGACTGTCGAGCAATTGTATGCCCATATCCGTCAGTTGGCGCAGTACCAAAAATACAGGAAAGATCGCAACCGTGAAAGGAAACATCAAACCCAAAGTAAACAGATTGAAGAAGAAAGTCTTGCCCCGGAATTCCATACGTGCAAAGACAAAGGCCGCCAAGCCACAAATGAAGACAACACCACTGGTCGTTCCCAGCATAAGAAGTGTGCTGTTCCGCAACATGCGCCAGAATGTGGGCGTGCTCAATATATTTAGAAGGTTTTCCCAATGGGGAGGATTGGGGATCGCGTACGGGTGGGAATACATCTCACCCGTCGTCTTGAGGCTGCCAAAGACCAGGATCACAAGCGGTACAATGATCACCCCGACAACGATGATAAGAATAAAATACTGAATGAACCTTATCAGGAATTTCTGCGCCCAGCGCGGGAGAAGGTAAGCTGTTGGCATGGATGGAATCCTTTCTAAAGTCCCGTCAGGTAATCGGGCTTGCGCGTGAGGTATTGGTAAATCAGGGAAAAGGCCAGGCAGAACAAGAACATATAGAGCGTCACAGCCGAAGCATAACCGAACTGGAAGCGTATGAAGCCGAAGCGATACATATACGTCGCCAGCACCTCCGTAGCATTGACCGGGCCACCTCGGGTCATAACCTGGACAAGGATGAACGTTTGCAGGCAACCCAGCACCGATAGATAAACAGAGGTCCTGATCGTGCTGCTCAGCAAAGGCAGGGTGATGTACCAAAAATTCTGGAAAGCATTTGCACCATCGATGCGGGCAGCTTCTTCCAGCTCCAGGGGAATGTTTTGAAGCCCCGCTAAATACAAGAGCATATGAAAGCCAAAGTACTTCCAGGTGATAGCCACAAAGATCGAGAACAAAGCAATTTGTGGATTGCTCAGCCAGCCGATGGGTTTGGCACCAAACAGAACCACGACCGCGTTGAGCAGGCCGCGGCTCGGGTCAGGGTTGTAGAGCAGCAGGAACATGATCGCGACGTTCACTTCGGAAAGAACGTACGGCAGGAAGAAAAAGGTGCGGAACAAGCCACGTCCCGGCAGGTCCCGTCCAACCAAAACTGCCAGTCCCAAAGCTAAAGGCAATTGTAGGCCAACAGAGAAAACCACGATCAGAAGTACATTGGTGATCGCTTTTATGAACACTTTGTCTGTGAGGATTTGTAGAAAATTCCGCAATCCCACGTATTTTACGGCGGGTCCCAAACCATTCCAGTTGAACGTACTGAAATACATCGAACGGAAAATAGGGTAGATAACAAAAAGCAGGAAAAGGACAAGAGCAGGCAGCAGGAACAAAGCAATCAGCAAAGTGTCCTGACGACGACGAGGAGCGCCTGTTACACGCTTTAATTTCAGGATGTTCGGAATGGCAGGAATTCCCATGAGAAGACTCCTTTTTTTCAGGCTTCGGGAACCCCTTTAGGAAAGGTTCCCGAAGCCCTTTTTCAACCGTAGACTTCGGAAGTTTCTCTTGCTGTCTTCCTAAGTCATTTTACAAATTTACTTCCCTGATTCTTGCTTAAAGGAATCCTGGATCGCTTGTGTTACCTCTTCAGGGGTCGAAGTGCCGGCGTAAAGACCCTGTAGGGAGTCGTTCAGGACAGAGCCCGTAGCCGGGGGCAGGAACTGATCGTAGTAGAGCTGGAAGTACTTCGCAGCAGCAAAGGTGCTCTGGACCTGGAGCATATTGGGATCTGTCAAACCAGCCTCACCGCCCTTGACAACCGGGATGCCCGAGCCATCTTTGGCGATAATGATCTGGTTGTCCTTGCTGGTCAGGTACTTGACAAAGTCGATGGCTTCCGGCGGGGCATTCTTGCCGATCGCAAAGCCGTTGCCGCCGCCGACGACGTCAGTGCCAGCGCCAGCGCCACCCTCGACAGCCGGGAAGCCGAACAGGCCAAGGTTCGCGACGCCCTTCTTGTCAGCAGAGTTGGCAGCCTCCGTGGAGGGAGCCCACTGGCCAGAGAGTTCCATGGCAGCTTTGCCGTTACCAAAGGTTGCCTGCATCTCATCATGGATTGCGCTGAGGAAACCATCCTGGAAGGGCTGGAGAGCGACTAATTCCTGGAGCTTCTTGCCGGCTTCGACAAAGCAAGGATCCGTGAAGGAACCGCTACCACTGAAGGCAGCGTCAAAACCCTTTTGTCCGCAGATGCGGGTGGCCAGATAGTTCCAGAAGTGCATGCCAGGCCATTTGTCGCCCTCACCGATGGAGATCGGGGTGATGCCAGCGGCTTTGAGCTTCTTCACATCCGCGAGGAAATCAGTCCAGGTGGCGGGCGGAGTATCGATGCCAGCCTTTGCGAAGAGGTCTTTGTTGTACCAGAAACCAACGATGCCCATATCCCACGGCACACCGTAGTTCTTGCCCTGGTAGCTGTAGACGCCCAAAGCACCGGGAGCAAAGCTATCTTTCCAGGCTTTGTCGGCATCGAGATCTGGGGTGATATCCTTCAGCAGTCCGGCTTGAACCTGCTGATAGAACGCGCCGCCGCCCCAGCTCTGGAAGATGTCCGGGGGTTCGCCACCTTGTAAAACGCTGGTGAGTTTGGTCTTGAAGGCTTCATTCTCCAGCACCGTGATCTCAATATTCACATTCGGATGGGCAGCCATATAATCATCAGCCATCTTTTTCCAGTCTGACAGACCTGGATCCTTGGTGGTGATATGCCACCAGGTGATTGTGACTTTTTGAGCAGGTGCTTCAGTTGCCGCGGGGGCTTGTGTTGCAGCGGGTGCCTGTGTTGCAGCAGGTGCCTGGGTAGCCGGCGCTTGTGTAGGAGCCGGCGCGCCGCATGCTGCCAGCGCGAACGCTGCGACGAGCATGAGGCTCAGTAAGACGTAAAGCTTGCGAGTCATTATTCTTCTCCTTATCGAGGTTCAAATAGAGTTACAAACTATGGATGAAAAAAGATTGGCGTATAATCTGAATGTGTTGGCACTCCTTTCTGCTAAAGGACTCCACACGAGTAAGGCAGGGCTGGCATTGCGTAGCGGCTAGCTAGCCCTGTCCTTTGGTGATAAAGTCGAGTCACGCACGATTAACTGCGTGGGCAACTCGATCCGGCCGATCTCTTTCTCAGGATTCTTCAGCTGATCAATCAGTATTTGGGTAGCCAGGCGCCCCATATGCTCCAACGGTTGACGGACGGTGGTGAGCGCGGGGTGTACCATGGCTGCTTGCGGGATATCGTCAAAGCCGAGAATGGACACATCCTCCGGGATACGCAAGCCACGACTGCGGATCGCATCCATGGCTCCCATGGCCATGACATCGTTTGAAGCAAAGATCGCGGTAGGTGGGTGATTTAGATCCAACAAGGCGCTGCCGCCGGCATAACCATCCGGCTGGAAAAATGTCCCTTCGTAGATCAACTGTGGCTCCTCAGGGATGTGATAGACGCGCAGGGCAGATTTATATCCATCCAACCGGTCAATCGCGGCACCCAGGTCCATGGAACCGGTGATAAAACCAATCCGTCTATGGCCCAGTTGGATCAAATATTCCGTGGCGTTATAGGCGCCCTGCCAGTTCGTAGCACCCACGGCGGGGCATGGATTGCCGGTACCTTGATGATCGATGAGAACAAAGGGGAAATTTCGACTTGTGAGCGTGCCCGTATAGTCTGCGGGATTGCGGGGCAGGACAACCAATAAGCCATCTACCATGCCCTTGACCATGTTCGCCACATAGTTCGCTTCCTTAATGGCTGTGCGATGAGTGGTGAAAAGCATGAGATCGAGTTGATGGAGACCCAGTTCGGTATCAATGCCATGCAGGATTTCCCCGATATAGCCTGTTCCTAAGTCTGGAGCCAGAACGCCAATCACGTTCGTCCGGCTACCTTTCAGGCCACGCGCCTGGCGATTGGCAACATATCCCATTTCACGCATGACTGTCGAGACGCGCTCGCGCGTCTCCGGAGCAACGTGAGCATCATTATTCATAACACGCGAAACTGTGCCGAGCGAGACACCGGCTTTTTCCGCTACTTCCACAATCGTCACTTTAGGTAGGTCTGCTTTTTTAGCCATTTTTGGAAACGTTTACACAGAATCTCGCTTTTTAGGCTCACTTCCAGGCTAAATAAATGCTCACAACCAGTATAAAATGCAGGTTTTTATAGATTTTTAGATCAGGGAACCAATAATGTATCGGCGTGCTTGGAAACGTTTCCATAATCTTAGCAAATTCCGTTTGCAAAGTCAAGCCTTTTCTATTGCAAGTTTCAAAATGATCCAACAAAAATTGCATATAGGCCCCATAGAGAATATCCGACGTGCTCACAGCGCTCAGCCCTAAGAAACGTCTTCTAAATGTCAGAAAAGCATTGACTCAGAAAACGTTTTCTTGTACAATGATTTTATTGAGAAAACGTTTTCTCACTCTTTCCATCTAACTAAAAAACATGTCTGTTAAACTAGAAGATATTGCAAAAGAAACCGGTTTTTCGATCTCCACGGTTTCTCGAGTTTTATCGAACAGCACTTATCCGGTCTCAGATCAAATCCGCGAAAAGGTCCTCAGTGTCGCTGAGGAGATGGGTTATGAGCCGAATATCGCTGCCCGCAGTTTGCGCACAGACCGCACCGATACCATCGGGATCATCGTGGATGATCTTCTCAGTCCCTTTACCCCCCCCATTGTCCGTGGCATACAAGATTATTTGAACGAGAAAGGCTTCCTGAGCCTGATCGTCAACTCAGATTGGGATCCAGATCAGGAGCAGGCTGCGATCAAAACACTGCTCAGCCGGCCCGTGGACGGTATCATCTTCGTCGAGTATTCGCACCAGACCACCAGTGATGTCTTGGAACGGTCGAATAAACCGCGCGTGTTTGTCCACCGTTTGTTTGGCTCTCCGATCAAGAACTCCGTGGTGCCAGATGATTATTATGGCGCCAGCCTGGCAACCATGCATCTGATCGGCCTGGGTCACCAGCGCATTGGATATATCAATGGTCCGGAAAACTGGCATACATGCCGGGCGCGCCTTCAGGGGTATCAGGATACGCTGGCAAGTCGTCAGCTGCCGTTCGAGCCGGTGCTGGTGCAACCCGGTGACTGGGAAATTGAAAGCGGGTATGCGGCTACCAAAAACTTATTGAAACTTGCTGAGCAGCCAACAGCGATCTTTGCAGCCAATGACCTCATGGCATTGGGTGCCATTTACGCGATCCAGGATGCCGGGTTGAGCGTTCCAGAAGATCTGGCGGTGGTGGGCTACGATAATCGAAACTTCACGAAAACATTCAGACCCAGGATTACAACCGTTAATATGCCTGTAATCGAAATGGGTGGAGTGGCAGCCGAACTCCTACTGAAGCAAATTGCGGAAGGACGAAAGGAGGAGGAAGAAATAAAAGTCAAAGGTCAATTGATTATCCGTGAAACATGCGGGGCGCCGGAAGCCAGCCGGACCCAGCAGGAGCCGGATGCTAGAACTCTCTTCAGACGGGTCTTATTCAATAAGCAGCCTGAGGATTAACCCGACCCATTTGGCGGTTATCACACCATGGAGGTGAAAGAGGCTCAAGAGATATTACCTTTCTCAAACGACTGTAAATCTGTAATTTTGCAGGAATTGCTAGTACGAATTCCACAAGAAGGAGAGAAAAATGTCGCAATATAGCAAGATTTCGCGCCGAGATTTTATCAAAGTGGCGGGGATGGTTGCAGCGAGCGGAACGCTGGCGGCTTGCGGTGTAAAAGCCACCGAGGCGCCCGTCGCCACCGCAGTACCGCCAATTGCCACAGAAGCGCCGACCATGGCTGCTACAGCGCCTGCCGTTGCCAAGGGAGGCAAGGTACGGATCGCTGTGGGCGGCTGGGCTGAGCAAAACATAAAAGATCTGCTGGCGGTCACCGAATTCACCAAGAACACGGGCATCGATGTCGAGGTCGTACTCAGGACCGATACAAAAGAAACAGAACTCTCTCGCCTGACCAGCGCCATTCAAGCCGGCGATACTCCATACGATATCCTCGACTTCGAAGATGAGTTGACCACTACACTCTCACAAGCCGGTTATATGTTGGCTCTGAACGACTTGATCCCACAAGAAGTCTGGGATGACCTCTCACCCGCCATGAAGAAGTACACCGATGTATGGAGTACCAACAATGGCGAAGTCTTCCGTATGATCCACAACTGGGAGATGCCCTACTGGTTCTATCGCAAGGACTGGTTCGATTCCAAGGGTGCGGATGTTCCCAAGACCTGGGATGATGTCAAGGCTCTGGGCAAGGTTTTCACCGATGAAGGTGCAGGCGTGTGGGCCTCAGAGGATGGCCTCATCAAGGGCGCGTTCCTGAATGTCTATCTGGCCTGGATCACTCTGCAGGCCGGTGGCAATCCCTTCGATGTTGGGCCCGAGTATAAGCAGGCTCTCGAATATATTCACGACCTGATGTACACCAGCAAAGTGCTCAACCCGGCTTCCCTCCAAAAGGACTATAACCAGCAGAATGGAGACTACGTCGGGGATAAAGTGGCTTTCATGCGCCAATGGCCGTTCTTTGGTGATGTCGCCCGAAGTGACGATAACAAAGCATGGTTCAGCGAGGACAAAGTCGCGATTGCAGTCCCGCCGGTTGGACCAGGCGGCCCGGGTGGGTCCACGTATGCTGCGGGCTGGGGTTGGGGCATTGTCAAGAATTCCCCCAATTTAGATGCAGCCAAAGAAATGTTCAAATTCCTGATTTCCAATGAGACCAGCGCGCAGGCCGTCAAGGTTGGTTTCTGGTTTTTGAACGCTCGCAAATCTGTTTTGGCGGCTGCGCCGTCAGATAGCTGGCTGGTAAAGGCGTTAAATACCTATACCGAGGCAGATGTGATCGGCGTTCGCCCCCATCACGCCCAATTCGTGGAAGCATTGACGATCCTCGAAGACACGGCGGCGGCCTATCTGACGGATCAGATTAGCCTTGAAGAGTCGATGAAGCAAGCCAAGGATCAATTGGCCACTCTTGGCTAGACACATGCGAAACAGTGTCTGATCTTCTCCTTACCTGGATGGGGATTTCGGCTCCCCATCCAGGTACCCACCGTGTCTTTTGTGAAGGATCGGAGCAGTCAGGTTCCGACCCCGACTCTATTCTACACTATGGAAATAATGCATAAGGAAAGTCCATGGATAAAGCCATGAATTTATCTGAGGGGACGCCTGCCAGGACATCCGCGCGGATTTCCTTGTCCAAGACAACTCGTCGGCGATATCTGCTCTTCATCTTGCTGATCGCGCCGGCATTTTTATTGCGGCTCCTTACTGCCGCATACCCAATCTTACAAACAATCTATCTGAGCTTTACCAATCTCTCGATCCTGAAAGGGACGAATGATTTTATTGGGTTAAAGAATTACCTGACCATGGGAAGCAACATTGGGGTTCGGGGGGCTACAACCTTCACGATTGTCTTTATCCTGACGACGACGATTTTGGATTTGGCCTTCGGGATGATGATTGCGCTGCTTCTCAATGCCAACTTCCGTGGACGGGCATTTGCGCGCACAATCAACCTGATCCCATGGGCTATTCCTACGATCGTGGCGGGTTATGCCTTTCGGTGGCTGCTCGATGATCAATTCGGACTCTTACCGTTTTGGACAACGCAGCTCACTGGATTGCGCCCAGCTATTTTTATTCACCCTCTTGCCGCGCAGATCGCGGTGATCCTGGTGCACGCCTGGAAGGATGCGCCATTTATGGCTATTATCCTATTGGCCGGTATGCAGGGCATTCCTGAGGATCTGTATGACGCAGCCAGGGTGGATGGCGCCAATGGCTGGCAGCGTTTTTGGACACTGACAGTTCCGCTGATCATGCCCTTGACCATTACTATGGGATTGTTCAGACTGGTCTGGTCGCTTGGGAGTTTTGATCTGGTCTATGGCTTGACCTTTGGTGGGCCAGGTGTCTCAACTTCGGTGCTGGCTTTGCAAGTTTTCCGCGAAGGCATTTTATTCTTCAAATTCGGTTTTGCTTCAGCCATCAGTGTGCTCCTGCTGATCCTGGTGGCTATTATCGGCGTGGTTGGCCTGTGGCTCTTCCGAAAATCTGAAGTAACCTATTAAGACGAGAGACAAACCATGAATAACCCGCTTGTAAATATTTCCTGGCGCCGCACCTTCACTTCCATCCCGGTCTACCTGACATTTATTGTCTTCACGGTTTTGGTCCTGCTGCCGGTCTATTGGATGACGCGCTCGGCGTTCGCTGTTCCGACCGATCTGATCAAGCTGCCTCTGGTTTATTTCCCCCAACCAACGCTTAGAAACTTTGCCACTTTGTTGCAGCAGGTTCCTTTCGCCTTGTACCTGCGCAATTCATTACTGTTCGCGATCTCTACCACTCTGGCGACACTTCTGGTCAGTTATCTGGCAGCATATGCATTTGCCCGCATCCACTTCCCGGGGAGCGGTGTGCTCCTGTGGATCCTGGTGCTCTCGATGGCGCTGCCTGATATCGGCACTATTGTGCCGCTCTACCAGATCCTCAAGACACTGCACTTATCAGATAGCATTGGCGGCATCAGCTTAGTGCTGACCAGCACATTGACACCTTTTACTGTTTGGGTGCTGGTCTCGTTCATCAAACAGGTGCCCTACGAGATCGAAGAAGCCGCCATCCTCGACGGCGCCTCACTGCCTCAGATCCTCTGGCATATTCTCCTCCCCGTGACGATACCGGGTCTGGTGACGATGGGGCTGATCAACTTCGTGAACGCCTGGAACAATCTGCTGTATCCACTTTCGTTCACAACTTCTCCCTCTGCCAAAACTCTCAGTGTGGCGATCACCGAAATTTATGCCGGTTATTCGCCCTGGGGAAAGCCCTGGGAATTGATCATGGCAGTGGGCGTGACCATGACCATCCCGATTGTCATCCTGGTGCTGCTTTCACAGAGATCGATCGTCCGTGGTCTTACCGGTGGGGCGATCAAATAAGCTTTATCCGAGATGAGTATGACCCATGCCAGTTCCCTGCCATTGTAGAAATTTCAGGAGATCACCATGTCGGACGCGTTAAACCACACAGCCGGTCCCGTTGATAATTCACATAGCGCTCATAGCTCTTATAAAGTTCTGTCGAATGGAGCAGTAAAGTTTACAACCGGTTTTTGGGCAAATCGTCAGTCTGTGAACCATAAAGTCAGCCTGAAGCACGGTTACGCCATGCTGAACAAGGCTGGAAATCTTCACAACTTGAAGATGGCTGCCGGTTTGGCTTCCGGCAGCTACCGCGGCATGAATTTTTCGGATGAGACAGTCTATAAGTGGCTGGAGGCGCTGGGCTGGGAGCTTGGTCGGGCGCCTGACGCTGAATTGCAGACAATAGCGGATGAGGTGATTTCCCTCATTGCGGCGGTTCAGCAGCCTGATGGTTATTTGAACAGTTACTACCAGGTCGTAGAACCAGAGCAAAGATGGTCCGACCTCGATTTCAGTCATGAGCTCTATTGCGCCGGTCATTTGATCCAGGCGGCGATCGCCTTCAAACGAGCAGTGAACGATGAGCGCTTGCTAAAAATCGTCTGTCGTTTTATCGATCACATTGAGACGATCTTCGGCCCCGGGAAGAAAGAAGAAGCCTGCGGGCATCCCGAAATCGAAATGGCACTCGTGGAATTGTCCCGCTTGACCGGTGAGGAGCGCTACCTGCATTTAGCCCAGTTCTTTGTCGATCAGCGCGGGAAAAAGAAAATGCGGGGAATAGGAGCCAACGGTCCGGAATATCACCAGGATCATGTCGCCGTTCGAGAGGCGGAAGGGGTAGCCGGTCACGCCGTACGCCAAATGTATCTGGCGGCAGCAGTAGCGGACCTCTACATGGAATCTGGGGAACAGGCTTTACTCGAAACCTCCGAGCGTTTATGGCAGGATATGACCAGGGGCAAGATGTATATCACCGGCGGCGTAGGCTCGCGCTATGACGGCGAATCGTTTGGCGAAGCTTATGAGCTTCCCACCGACCAGTGTTATTGTGAAACCTGCGCAGCCATTGGCAATTTCTTTTGGAATTGGCGCATGTTGTTGATCAGCGGCGAAAGCCGTTATGCCGATCTGATGGAGCGGCTGATGTATAACGGGATCCTGAGCAGTGCGGGTCTGGAGGGAGCCAGCTTTTTTTACGTAAATCCATTGATGCTGCGCAACGGACGCTATGTACGGCTCTCTGCCAATCCGGACCAGGAACGAAAAAGCCTTGGTCGTCCGGAGTGGCACAGTGTGGCTTGCTGTCCGTCTAATATCATGCGTCTCTTTGCGAGTCTAGCCAGTTACTTTGCCACCCACGATCAGGCTGGCGTTCAAATTCACCAGTATGGAAACACGGAAATCTCCGTCCCACTGGATGGGCATGCCCCGGTTGCGCTCACCGTTGAAACCGGATATCCCTGGGACGGTCGCGTCAAAATCACAGTAGCTGAAAGCCATGACCGGCCATGGAAGCTATCCCTGCGCGTGCCGGGTTGGTGCCAGAATTTTTCATTAAGTGTGAATGGACAGGCAGGCTATGACGACCTGCAAAAAGGATATGCAAACCTGGAGCGGACTTGGAAGGCCGGCGATGTGATCGAAATCGAGTTCGATATGCAGCCGTTCCTGGTCGCAGGCGACCCGCGCGTTGACAGTGTGCGTGATTGTTTGGCTCTTCAGCGTGGCCCCATTGTGTATTGCTTGGAAGAACACGATCAGGAGCAGGGGACGAATTTGCTGGATGTGGAAATTGATCCAGCTGAGGGATGGACGGGTCACTGGCAAGGGGATCTGCTGGGCGGCCTGATGACTCTGGAGGGGGTAGGCTATCAACGAGATCGAGATGGTTGGCCCGAGCAGGGACTTTACCGCCCGCTAAATCCCAACAATGCGGATCAATCTTCCCATCGAAAGGTGAAGTCGACAGCGATCCCTTATTACGCCTGGGGAAATCGCGGCTTGAAAAGCATGCGTGTTTGGATCCCATCGGTTCAGGCGTTGTAGGTACTTATAAATCTTCATAGGAAACACCAGATCTCTTGCATGAGTGGCATACAAGAATTCCGAATCCACTAATCCCCGCTAATCTTCACAAATGGGTCCTTATATTGGCGGCGACATCGTGCCCGAAGGGTACATCGTGCCCGAAGGGTATTAGCGAAAATTTGCTCTGATTGTGACTCTGTGGCGCCATGTGTCGAAGGATTTGTGGACAAATAGTCAAAAAGAAAATATTCATTTCAAGAGGTCTACTTAAAGACTTTCTGAGAACCCGGAAACTGCTGGCTGGATGCATGCGCTGGGGGCATACCTTTTTCAACACATTGCAAATCTCAAAAAGTAAGACAAACACCGGCTGAGCGGGAATTTCAGCATGTTAGAAAATTACGAACTCCTGCCCGTCTCGCTGCTCTTTCGCAACTCTGACGCTCTGCCCATAAGCTGGGTATAGAGTGCCTAAATGGTCTCTATATCCTGCCTATATCCTGGCTATATCCTCCCATCGCTTTAAATCCGTTGTCATCCGGGCGATTGGTTTCAAACTTAAAGAATTAGCCACGGACATTTACTGTCCGTGGCTAACTGCTGCCCGGCTATTTCCGTAGTTCGACCTCGTTGCAGCAGTAGTTCGATTTGCCAGGCAAATCGTGCTGCTGCAACGGGACACATCCACTACCCCTCTACATACGGTACGTAATCGGCGCGGGCGATGCCCTGCTTGATGGCGGTCTCTGCGACCGCGCGGGCCACCTCGTGATGTACTTTCTTATCGAGCGGATTCGGCATCAGCTCCCCACTCGGCGTGGTGCGCACCAGCACATCCACTGCGGCGATCAACATCTCATGCGTGATGCGCGGCGCACGCGAGTCCACTGCCCCACGGAAGATGCCCGGGAAGCCCAGAACGTTATTGACAGACTTGCCATCTGCGGCGAATACAGCGCCATGCTCCAGGGCCACAGCCGGGTCGATTTCGCCCCTCGGGTTCGAGAGCCCCAGGATCACCTGCCCCTTGCGCACCATCGCAGGCTTGATGAGATCCGGCACGCCCGTTGTGGCAATGACGATCTCGCATTCTGACATGATCTCCTGTAAGCTGGACCGCTTGCCGCCATCCCGCTCGAACCGCGCCAGCGCGTTCTCGTTCAGGTCGGCGCCCAGGACCGGGTTGCCCGTCAGTCCCATCAGCATTTTCCCGATGGCGTTCCCGGCTGCCCCCAGGCCGATCTGTCCGATCACGGCTTTCCCAATATCCACGCCGGCACGCCTGGTAATGACCCTTAAGGCCGCGGTGGTCACTACAGCCGTCCCATGCTGGTCATCGTGCATCACAGGGATATCGAGCATGGCTTGCAGGCGTGCCTCGATTTCAAAACAGCGCGGCGCAGAAATATCCTCCAATTGGATGGCTGAGAAGGTCCCTGCAATGGCCGAGACTGCCTGAACAATTTCATCCGGATCTTTTGTATTCAACAAAATAGGCATCCCTGAAAGACCGACGAGCGTTTCCATGAGCATGGCTTTGCCTTCCATGACGGGCATACTCGCCAGCGGACCGATATCACCCAAGCCCAGCACTGCGGAGCCGTCCGTAACAATGGCAACCATGTGGCTGATACTTGTATACAACCATGCCAGTTCAGGGTCATCCACAATTTTCAGGCAGACCTCAGCGACACCCGGCGTATACACTCGCCGTAACGTGGCAATCGAATCGATGGGGAAGCGCGAGCGGATGGCGATCTTGCCTTTTTGATGCACCTGCAGGACTTCATCACGAACCTCCAGGACACGCGTGCCCTGATTCACACGCATTGTCTCGATGACGTGATCCATGTGTTCTTCATCATCGGCATAGACAGTGATATCCCGCACCACCGATTGAGCGGTTTCCGTCAACATCTCTATGCTCCCAACACTTGCACCCATGTCCGCGATGGCTGCCAGTAAACGTGCCAGAGTTCCAGACTTTTGTTCATTGCGGACGCGAACCGTCCGCATGAGTTTGTGTTCCCATGCCATAGTGTGTTCCTTTCAAGTATGTCACTCTACCGAAGGACACCGCGACGGTGTGAGCAAGCCGTTGATCGAGTAGGGTTGAATGCTTCTCTCAGCCCATCTCGCGACCACACGACCGAAGAGTCCCACAAATCATGGTAGAGATCCTTCGCTCACCTGCACTGCACCAAACGTGGTGCAGGTGTCGCTCAGGATGACATAGGTCACCTCTATTATATAACTTTGATGATGGAGTTCAACTCATCGAAGGATCTGATCGTCTCGCAATCGGGATCAGGGAAGATGCCGATCGGGTCGTAGAGAACAGGCCGAAGGCCCGCGCGCCGCGCCCCGACTACATCCGCATAATAATTGTCGCCCACGTAAATGGCTTCGTTTGCAGACAAATTCACACGGCGCAGAGCATGTTCGAAGACTCCCGGGTCAGGTTTGAAGGTATTCACCTCCCCGGCTGCCAGCGAAAAGTCGAAGAACTCGCCGATACCATGTTCATTCAGAAGGTCATGGAAAGGTTTTTCACGGTTCGAGATGACCGCCAGGATATAGCTCGACTGTTTCAACTGCGGCAGGACTCTGCGGACATCCTCCGGGATAACGCTTTCGGGCTTATAGAACTCGCCCATGTGCTTCGAGACGTTCGGCGCAAACTCTACAGACCAGTCGGGAGAGGCGCCCAGCGCCACGAGACGGCGCCGGCTGTATTCGATCCAAAAATTCTCCGTCTCGCCGGAATGCGCCAGCAGATCATCACGCAGGTCGACCGAATTTGCCCAGTAGAGATGCTCCCAGCGCATGGCGCGCAGGCGAGCCTCATCGTTCACGGCTAAACCCAGTGTCCTGACATAATTGGTGAACACATCCCCACCCGAAGGGACGCTGTGGCGCAGGGTACCATCGAGATCGAAGAAAATGGCTTTAATGTCGTTAGGGAAAATCATACGGCTATGTTATTGCGAATATAATCCCTTTGTCAAGGCATGGAATCTGAGCATCAGATAAAGGTTTGGAAACTGCTCTTGCCACGAATGGGTTTACTGCAAGGACCTTTTTCACCACAAAGGAATTCTTAAAGGTCTGCTTGACGGCTGCGCCAGTCTGAAAATCTTAGCGCTCTTCGCGTTCTTCGCGGTTCAAAAGCCTTTTTGCAGTCTTCCGCGTAATCCGTGGCAGAAATGATTTTCTGAAGTTCCACCGAAATCCGGGTCGAGGAGAATGAAATGAGCAAACTCTCGAACAAAGTAGCAATTATCACCGGAGGGACCTCCGGGATCGGGAAAGCGACCGCGCGTTTATTTGCAGAAGAAGGCGCAGAGATCGTCATCAGCGGGCGCCGCCTGGAGTTAGGTCGAGGCGTGGAAAACGAGATCAGGGAAAGGGGTGGGCGCTGCCTGTTTGTCGAAGCGGATCATTCTCAAGCCCGCGATTGTTCCCGTCTCGTCGAGCGGACTCTGGCCGAATTCGGGCGCATCGACATCCTGTTCAACAATGCGGGCATCGTCACCAGCGGCACTGCGGAGACCACCTCCGATGAAGTCTGGAACGCGACGTTTGCCATCAATGTGACCGCGGTCTGGCGCATGAGCAAACTCGTGCTCCCACACATGCGGGCGCAGGGCAAGGGCGTGATCGTCAACAACGGTTCGGATTGGTCCGTAGTGGCGGGCAAGGACGCCTTCCCCTACATTATGAGCAAAGGCGCCGTCGGGATGATGACGAAAGCCATGGCGCTCGATTACGCCCGCGAGAACATCCGTGTCAATGCGGTTTGCCCCGGCGATACGCTGGTCGAGCGCTGGATCGAAAAGGGCTACTTTGAAGGCAGTGACCCTGTGAAGGTCGAAGAAGCGCTGAAAGAATCAAGCTCCTACCTGCCGATGGGGCGTTTCGGCAGACCTGAAGAGATCGCACGCGCCGTGTTGTTCCTGGCTTCGGACGATTCGTCGTTTGTGACGGGTCATTTGCTGCTGGTGGATGGCGGCAATACGGCGCAATGAGTCCGATATTCGTCATCCGAGGGCGCGCCGGGCTTCATTTTCCCGTCACGCCCAGCATTGTCACAGATCGTTGGGCAAGCTCTCTGAGATTTGCCGTGATGAACCGCCAGCACTAGGTCGGACACTTGCACCGGCGCAAGTGCGGTGTTGGCAATCCGACCTACGCCACACCGCCAGATATGCTGGGCTACCACGGCAACTCCTGAAGAACCGTTGAGCATCCGTGCTGGACCTTCCGGGTGAGTAGTATAATTTTCGAGGACAAGCGGCGGTCTTTAACGGTTCAGAAAGTAATCATTACGCTTCGCGATGTTCTCCATTCCTATTCCCAGGGAGCGATGGCTATGAATATCAAACTCACCAACTGCCTGACTCGATTCCTCGCACTGCTTTGTACACTCAGTCTGACGCTGGCTGCTTGTTCAAGCTCCGCGGCCCCGGTTGTACCGTCGAGCGTTCCGACTCTGACAGCGGCAACCGGGACATACTGGCCAACTGAAGGCTGGCGTACCTTGTCCCCGGAAGCTGAGGAAATGGACTCGCACAAGCTGGCAGAGATGCTGGATGCGATCCAAGGACAGTATCTGGCTCTCCATAGCCTGCTGGTCATCCGGAACGGCTATATAGTCAGCGAAACGTATTTTGGGCATTACCAACAAGACACACGCAGCGAGATATATTCCTGTACCAAGAGCGTGATTTCCACACTGATCGGGATCGCGATCGATAAAGGCTACATTGATGGGGTTGGTCATCGCATTGTAGATTTCTTCCCAGACCGTACGTTTGCCAATCTCGATCAGACCAAGCAAGATATAACGCTGGAGGATGTACTGACCATGAGATCTGGCCTGGACTGGCTGGAGGCAGACTCCACCTTTGCAGCCATGTATCGAAGCCAGGATTGGGTCAAGTTCATGCTGGATGAGCCGATGGCCCGGACACCGGGGAGCCAGTTTAGTTATTGTTCCGGATGTTCGCATTTGCTGTCTGCCGTCCTTCAGCAAACGACAGGCATGAATACCCGCGACTTTGCCGAACAATATCTGTTCAAGCCGCTTGGCATTACGGATGCACAGTGGGAGGCCGATCCCACCGGGATTCCCATTGGCGGTTGGGGATTACAGCTCACGCCGCGCGACATGGCAAAGCTGGGCTACCTGTATCTCCAGGATGGGCAGTGGGATGGACAGCAAATTGTCTCTGCTAAATGGGTGGAGAAGGCCACGCAGAAACACACGGACACCGACGGCGACCTGGGCTATGGGTATCAGTGGTGGACCTATCCTTCCCTAAACGCATATACGGCCCTGGGGCGCTACGGACAGACCATTTTTGTGATCCCGGAGTCGGGTTTGGTCATCGTCACGACAGCCGAAATGGAGAACCACGACCAGATCTTTCCGTTGATCGAGCAGTATATTGTCCCCGCCGCGAAGCAATCACAGTGAGTCAGATTATGGTTGTAGCGTAATGATTTCAGGTATTGCACAGTTTCCAGGATCAAATCCGGTTCCATCAAAACGGATTATCTCGTCCCGCCGGATCGACTGGCAAACCGTGTCAAGACCATCTTCGGCGGGTAACGCAGGTCGCTGGGTAGTAGATAGATTATAGAATTGGATAATATGGCAATCCTTCGTACCACAGTCAATTATTTCGTGCGCGGATCTGCAACCCTACAATTGACGCCGAATTCTCCAGTCCAGAGAGAGTTGGTCGACACATATTCGGTGCGCCTGTGGATCCACGATAAACTTGTATATGATCACATTCAGAGCGTTCGCAATTGGCAAATGAGACATTATTATGTTCAACAGATTGCCAAAGGATTTTGTGTTGTACGACAATTGCTTGGGCAGAGGATAAATTTTACAGAAGAACAAGGCGATAATGACAATGAACAACAGGAATCATTGCTCTCGTTTGTTACTGCGGAATTAAGTACGGATTGGTTAACCGTTTACTTGAAAGCCGCTGACTTCAGAGGCGATGAGCTTGTCCATGCAAACGTCTTACTAAGGAAGAGCCATAACGAAGTTGGCAGTATTGAGCATGATCGCGAAGGACAATGGGGAGAATGGGATGATATAGTAGTGGCATGGTTTTTTTGTAGACCGAACGAAGCAATAGCATTTGGAAAACAACTGCTTGAGGAAATTGAGCAAGCCGAAAGAGTGCGAGTTGAGCTTGGCATCCCAGATTATGATGAAACAGACTGAGCAGAAGCGAGAATCTACCCCCAACACCGTGTGCATCCGATCTCCGGCAAACGCACACCGTTGCCATGCTCCTGGCAAATTGAAGAAATATTAGGACTAGGATTGACCTAAGGAATCGAAAAATTTGGCATTAAGGCAATCACACCGAAAGCGTTTTTACAAATGGTAGGTGAAATATCAGTACACTAAGTCTCAGGCTTCCTGAATCCCTGCACAAATCTGCTCGTGAGTTGGCAGAAAAAGAAAATATCTCCATCAATCAACTTATTACTTTGGCATTGGCAGAAAAACTTGCTGCATTGGGTGCAGAAGATTATTTGGAAGCGCGTGCAAAACGAGCAAGCAAGAAAAAATTCCTCAAAGCAATGTCAAAGGTAGCAAAGGCCGAACCTCCAGAATATGACCGCTGATAAATAGGTATAGGGTCTTCCAACTCAAGAGCGTACTAACACCGCCCCGCCTACTGCGAGATCTTCGATGGGTATCCACTCAAGGGGACGATGTCGCACATCGTTAGGCAGCCTGTACCCTTTTAGGAGAAAGACTGATGACTGTAAATCTCAGACCGATGACCCCTGAAGAATTCATCCCCTACGAGGATGCCGATGCTCACCACTATGCCGAGAACATGGTCAAGGCTGGCTTTTGGTCACCCGAGGGAGCATTCAAGAAAGCCAAGGACATACACACAGAGCTCCTTCCTGAGGGTGTTCATACCAACGATCACCTATTCCTGGTTATTGAAGACTCGCAAAGTAAAAATTCAATTGGTGTCATCTGGCTTTTCATAGACCGCCAGACAGAGCCTCCATCGGGTTTTATCTACGATCTCCTATTGCATGTGCCATTTCGTGGTCAGGGCTTCGGGAAACAGGCAATGCTCGCTCTGGAGAAGAAAGCCAGGGAATTGGGGCTGGCAAGCCTAGCCCTGAATGTTTTCGAAGACAATACAGTAGCCAAAGCGCTATATAATTCCCTCGGTTATCAGATTCAAAGTCTGAACATGCGTAAGCTACTTTCGACATCAGATGAGGAGGGAGCTGCCTAATACAGCTCCGCAGGGGCATACCCGCTCGGGAAGAACACCCTCGGGGCGCTGCGCAGACGCATAGCGTGAGGCCTCAGATACAATAGCACATGCGAATCGTTTCCTGGAACTGCTGCAGAGGTCCTTTTCCCAAGAAGATTGCCGCGCTTGAAACGCTCTCACCTGATGTCTCGGTGCTTTCTGAAGCTATCCGGCCATCCAAAGAGTCGAAGCAGGTGCTGTGGTTCCCATCCAACGCTTCCAGCCTCGGCATCCAGGTCAGGTCAAGCGGAGCTTATCAGCTCAGGCGCCTGAAGCGAGCCGATCTACCGAACTGCGTGGTGCCAATCCGCGTCAGCGGTCCAGTCAGTTTTAATCTGTTGGCAGTGTGGACCTGGCCGGCACCGAGCTATATCAAGGCGTTCGTAAATGCTCTTTCCGCATACTCTAAACTTTTGCGCTCCGGCCCGACTGTCGTTGCAGGGGATTTCAATGGTAATCCGGTATTCGACAAACCTCGGCAGCGAATCAAATGGTGGACTGCTGCCTTCTCTGAATTGCAGGATGCCGGCCTTGTAAGCGCCTACCATTACGCCTATAAAGTGGCGTTTGGGGAGGAATTGCACGCTACTTATCACTTCTTAAGAAAGCCCGAGCGCCCTTTTCACATCGACTTCTGCTTCATACCCAGAGAATGGGCAGACAGGAAGCTGGAAGCACAAGTTATATCTGGTCCAGAGTGGAACACCCTCAGTGATCATTTTCCTCTCCTGGTCAATACTGAGGCTTAACCTAGTGTGCATACGCTGTCGCCATAGATAACGCGCACCGTTGGGCTGCTAAAAAAACAACATATTCAAGGAGTTAGGAGTGTCCAATCCATCCAATCAATTCGCAAACATCCTACCTGAATTGGAAGAAGTAAGAGAAAACTTCCTTCGGTTAGTAGAGACCATCCCAGAGGATGTTTTGGATCACAAATTCCCTGGCGAGGGATGGACGATCAAGCAAGAATTGGTGCATATTGTTCAAGCCGTCGCAATCCTTCCCAAGGGAATTAAGCGAGCCGTTGTGGGGAAGAACCGATCTGCTCTGTCATTTATTCCAACAAACATGCGGAGTTGGTTCAATGGCTTTATCCTAATTCCCCTCGCATCCAGGCGAGCGACACGTGCTTCCATTGTCGAAGCCTATGGGCAAGCTTTCAATACTCTTTTAAATACTCTTCGGGAAGTGCCCGAAGAAGCATGGCACAAAGGCGCTGCCTATCCCCGGCAATATCGAACGGTCGAGCAAATGGCTCACCGGCCAGCTGAACATTTCGAGGAACATGCTGCCCATCTCTGCCGTCTATTGAACTTTGATCGCAAAGGCAATCAATACTTTATTGAAAGCCGGCGAGGCTAGAGTTCAAAGGTCACCCAACACAGCCCCGCTCCGCAGTCCGATCCCCAGCGAAGTGTACCCGGGCTATCGGTGTAGATCTGGTAACGCACAATGTTGGGCGCTCTCACTTCCAGGTGATGATTCATTCAACTCGATCTTATTCCTTGTGTGTAACAATGCGAGAAGGCGACTATGAACTATAACTTTTGGCGTGGCGACAAAATCCGGTTGCGAGCTATCGAACAGAAAGATTTCGAGGCCGTTCTCACCTCGACGGAAGAACTTGACACGGAGCTCGATAGATTTGAAGACTTTATCAAGTTCCCGGTTTCCAAAGAACACAATCGAGAGAACCTGGAGGCCCTCGCCAAAAAGGAAAGAGCGGATGACACGTTTTTCTGGATGATAGAAGATCTACAAGGCAATCACGTCGGATACATTAATACCTTCGACTGCGAGAGGCGAACTGGGACATTCAAGTATGCCATCATTATCAAGCGACCCTATTGGGGGCACGGCTACGCCCGAGAAGCGATCACGATTGTCTTGCGTTACTACTTCCGCGAGCTCCGGTATCAGAAAGTTACGGTTCTCGTGTATGCCTTCAATGAACGGTCGATGCGGCTACACGAGAAATTGGGTTTCCAGCTGGAAGGACGCCTGCGGCGGATGGCGTATACCAATGGCGACTATTACGACGAGCTATATTACGGGATGACCATCGAAGAATTCGACCAGTTCGACAGGAAACCGAATTTGAAGGATTTTGCCGAGCATCAGTCGTAGCCGCGCCCAACACAGATTCGCTTACCGCGGGAGCTTCAATGAGAAAAGCTCACCATTGGGCGGCACTACACATGTCCAATTTTTGAAATGATCAGGTAACAAAATGACAACATTCAGCTCCCAACCTATTGTTCAGAATTCACCAAAATCATCCTGGTTCTCTGGTTGTATGGTTAGCGCACTCGTTATATTATTTGCGATCCTTGGTGTTTACGACCTTGTTTACGGTTCCGTAATCGCCTACGTTTTTGCTTCTGCTCACATGCTTTCACTATTCAACCTTGCCATCGTGCTGATTATTGCCTGCAACTGCTTGATCTATCTTTTTCTCGTCTTTCGCATCAAACGGCAACATTGGCTTTTTTCCGTAGCGCTATTGGCTATAGTCTGGTTAGTGCTTCCCTTGCCCCTCTATTTAATGCTAAATATCTCAACGGCGAGAGTGCGTAACGACGGTATTTCCATGAGAACAACTCTGCCCGATCAAAGTTATCTCCTCGCCGACAGACTGGCGTACCAGCAGAGTGATCCACGGCGAGGTGACATCGTTATTTTCCACTTCCCAGTGAATCCAAAGGAGGATTTGATGAAACGTGTGATCGGTCTTCCTGGCGAAACCGTAGCAGTTACGGAGGGAACGGTGACAATCAATGGTACTCCACTTGAAGAGCCATATATTACTGAACCCCCATTGTATGACGGTACATGGGTTGTCCCAGAAGGTCATTTTTTCGTGCTTGGAGATAACCGTAATGATTCAAGAGATTCCCACCAATGGGGGTTTTTGCCTCGTGAAAATATTATCGCCAAAGTAGTTTGGATATATTATCCTTTAGATCATTTCGGAAAAATCGCCGACGTTAATTTTCCACCATAAAGATTCATAGGATCACATACCGCCCAACACAGCCCCGCCTGCCACGGGATCTTCGACAAGTAACGCCAGCCGCTAGGTGGCTCTGCGTGACCGAATCAAGAGGATGCAAACGCGAATGACAACAGCAGAAGAATTCTTCATGAGACAAGATCGCGCGAAGCAACTCTTCGAGACCCTTCGCTCATCCATTGACGCGATTGGAACTACAGAGTTGCGCGTGACGAAGAGTCAGATAGCCTTCTACCGTCGGAAGGCATTTGCTTGGGTTTGGATGCCTGGAAAATATCTTCGTGGGAAGCACGCCCCTCTCGTCCTTACGCTCGCATTCCGTTTCAAGCATGCATCACCGCGGTGGAAGGAAATTGTCGAGCCAGCACCTGGGCGATTTACCCACCACTTAGAGCTGTACTCGATCAGTGACATTGATGACGAAGTCCGCAATTGGTTGCGGGAGGCATGGTTGGCCGCAGGTTAGACTTTTGATAGAGCGATTTCGCAGCGTGCTCGTTTTCAGGCAGTCGCCCTGGCTGAAATCTGGTTCCGGCGGCGTTGTTTTGTCCCTCCCCGCAGGGGTATAAGGCCCGTCGTTGGGCGGTGCATTACTATTTGTCTCCCCCTAGCATACAAAATAAAGCAATGTAGGTTATATTGAGCGTTACATACATCAATTGGATGTATCCTGTATCCTGTAACTGCGTCATCAGACACTTAGTAACAGAAGAGGTACTGAAATGACAGTTGCCCCATTTCATATTCATGTCTCAGGCCGTGTGCTTGACGATTTGCACATGCGTCTGACTCATGCACGGTTTGTGGCGCCCACTACGAGTACGCCCTGGCAAGCGGGCACAAACCCAGCCTATCTGCAGGAGCTTGTAACTTACTGGATAAATACCTTCGATTGGCGGACATACGAGCGTGAGATCAATGCCATTCCACAATACTTAGCTGATGTGGACGGGCTGTCCATACACTACCTGCACGTTCCCGGCGCTCGCGTCCCGGGGCAGGCAGTACCGCTGCCGCTGATCTTGAGCCACGGTTGGCCGAGCAGTTTTATTGAGATGCTCCCGTTGCTGCCGCTGCTCACAGATCCCGGTAATCACGGTGGTGATCCCGCCGATGCATTCGATGTAGTTATTCCTTCCCTGCCTGGCTTCGCTTTTTCCCAATTGCCCGCTGCCAAACCGGTTACGCGCCCTCTGATAGCCGATCTGTGGGCCAGGCTGATGACTGATGTGCTTGGCTATCAGCGGTTTGGCGCCTATGGTGGCGATATCGGTGCTGGCATTACAAACTTTCTGGGAGCCCGCCATCCGGAAAAGGTTATTGGCATTCATCTCATTCACCCCGCGTTGCCTACTGCTATCACCCCCACCCAGCCACTCACTAATGCTGAACAGGCCTACCTGGATCGCCGCAAAGTTGAGGATGAAGAAGATGGTGGATATAGTGCCATCCAAATCACCCGACCTGACACGATTGCCGCCGCGCTGATCGACTCCCCGGTTGGCCTGGCAGCCTGGATTGTTGACAAGTACCGTGCATGGGGTGACTGCCACGGAGACATCGCAACCCGATTTAACTTCGATACCCTGCTCAGCATTCTAACTTTATATTGGGCGACTGGCACCATCGGTTCCTCGTTCCGCACGTACTACGACTATGCTCACAATCCCGAGCGCCCGTTGGTGACAGTTCCAACAGGCATAACATTAACGATGGAAGATATTGGCTATCCACGTGAACTTGCCGAACGAAGCTATAGCGACATCCGTCACTGGCGCGAACCAACCGTTGGTGGTCACTTTTTCCCACTTGAAGAACCGAAATTGCTTGCAGAAGAATTGCGCAGCTTTTTCCGGCCTCTCCGCACGCAGCGATACGGCTAAGAGCAATAAAATACTATGTTAATGCCGCCCAACACTGCCCTGCCTGCCGCAGGATCTTCGGCGATGTCGCCAGCGATTGGGCGGCTACACACAAACACAATCGGAGGTTTTACAAATGACAAAACAAATCGTGCACACGGATGAAGCACCCAAATCCTTGGCGGGATATAGCCAGGCTGTCAAGGCCGGTGGCTTCATCTTCGTGTCAGGCCAGGGTCCCTTTGACCCCGGAACAGGTGAAGCCGTCGGCACTACCATCCAGGAGCAGACCAGGCAGTGCCTAAAAAACATAGAAGCCATCTTGCAGGCAGCAGGTAGCTCTCTTGACAAAGCCGTCAGTGCAACTTTTATATTAGGAGAGGAGAGCGACTTTGCTGGGATGAACGAGGAATGGGGAAAGTGGTTTTCCAAGGATCCACCCGCAAGACAGGGAGCGAAACTTCCCATTCATCCAAAGGGGATGAAGATCTCCATCGCGCTTATCGCTGAAGCCTGAACTATGCCGTAACGAAGGATGTCCCCAATGAAACCTGAGACTACAGAAGATATCCTGGAGCTTATGAATGGTCACATCGTCTCAGCCGTTTTGGGCACCGCCATGGAATTGGGCGTTTTTTGGTTACTTGCTGATAAACCTTTATCGGCACACGAGCTAGCCCAACGCTTGAACATCCCACTGAACCGCTGCCATTACTGGCTACAGATATTATGCAAGCTTGGCTTGTTGGAGGATAGCGGCAAAGGCTATGCCCTCTCTGCCATTGCCCGGGAAACGATATTGAACGTGCAGAGTCAGGATACCTGGGCTTTTCAGGCGCGCGAAGATCGAGATCTGTTTTTGTATGTGCGAGATCTGGCGTTGAATATCAGCAAGCCTATGTCAGCCTGGCAGGCATCGAACGTGAGGCCAGCGGACTATTTCCAACAGATCGAGGAAGATCCTATCTACACCGCACGCTTTACGCGCAAGCTCTACCAAATTCACACTTCGTTCGCAGAACAACTGGCAAATATGCTTGATTTACGGAGAGTGAAACGGTTGCTGGACCTGGGTGGTGGTTCGGGCGTCGTGTCATTTGCTCTTCTCCGCAAACATGACGAGCTGACCTCTGTTGTAGTGGACGTTGAAAACGTCTGCCGGGCTGGAAGAGTGATTGCCTCGGAAAATAAGCTCGAGAAACGGATTACGTACCTGGCTGCCGATTTTTTAAAAGACGACTTGCCCATTGGATTTGATATGGTGATGCTCTGTGATGTGGGCTCTTTCAGCGAGATCCTGTTCCGCAGGATTCACGATGTATTGAATCCGAAGGGTCGTCTTGTCATCGTAGATAAATTTGCCCCAAGCAAGAGCGGTGTGCCGCCATCTCGTTTGTTAGCTGCGTTTCTGACTTCTCTGGAATCTCCAGCAAAGTCCGTTGACTATATAACCATGGAGGTGGTGCAAACTCGATTGCAAAAAGCGGGTTTTCAAGACTTTTCTATAACCTCCGTGCCGCACAAAGATAATCTGCCCTGGAATATCGATTGGGTTATGCTGGAAGCCAAAAAGTAAAGGTAATTTGATGACAGACAATTGGCAGAACACCCTACCCCGATCAATATATTCCGGTTTCAGGAAAATCCCCGTTTCCGAGGAGTGGTTTGAAGTTTATGAAATTAATTCCAATCTTTTTGTTATCTGCGAACCTCGTCACTTTGAAAATACTATTATTAATCTGGTCATTGGGCAGGATAAGGCAGCCCTGATTGACACTGGTTGTGGAATTGGAAATCTGCGTAAGATCGTGGAAGAGGTAACTAACAAACCAGTAATGGTTATCAACACCCACACCCATACCGACCATCTCGGCAGCAACAGCCAATTTTCTGAAATTGCTATGTTTGACCACCCGTTATCCCATCAAGTAGCGGAAAAGGGGGTATCCCATCAGACCATGCAGATTGAAATCCTGGCAGACAATCTAGTGATCAAACCCTGGCCCCGAGACTTTGATCCCAATAATTTTTCTCTGCCACCTTTCAAGGTCAGTCGGTGGTTGACAGATGGTGACCGGATCGACCTTGGAAATCGGGATTTGGAAGTACTCCATACGCCCGGGGAGGCTCCGGATCACATCTGTCTTCTGGATAGGACTGAACGGATGCTTTTTTGTGGTGACATTTTGATTCATGGTCCCGTGTGGACTCATCTGGAAGGTGGCAGCCTGAAAGAGCTAATCACGAGCTACCGAAGAATCATGGGTTATTTCAATGATTTTGATCATTTGATGCCTGGCCATAATGAACCCAGGATAGATAAGAACCTTCTGCCCGAGTCCCTTGTTGGGGCAGAAAAGGTAGCTTCCGGCAAAGCTGAGTATCAAGAAATCATTGATCCTTGGAATAGAAAGCTAAAACGGTATTCTTTTGGTCGGTTCGAGATATTGACCCGTGTCAGCGGGCATAAGTAAAATGATATTTGGGATACTCTTAATTTATTAATAGGGTCGCTTGCAAATCTTTGGCATGCAGGGAAGTGTCGAAGATCGGCGGAAAGGATTGCGGCTCATAGAGCAATTTCTCCCTAATAACGTGGTGGAAATCGCCCACAGGACGTATCAACAGCTCTCCGAGAGGGCGTCGGATGATCATCCCTCAAGATCTAAATGAGCAACTTTGCTCACCCTGCTTTGGTTTCCGCCCCTGGTACCTTCGCCGCTTTTCGTCACCGCAATTACCGGTTGTGGTTCACCGGCCAGTTGGTTTCCCTGATCGGCACCTGGATGCACTTTCACGCAATCTTCCCATTTCCTTGTTCTGTTTAGGCCTAATGGGTCTATCCTATGTAACATTGGAGACGAACAACAGCGCTATTATTCAATCTACCGTGCCTGACGAGCTGCGTGGGCGGGTGATAGGCCTGTTTACGCTCATGTATACTGGCGGTGAACCGCTGGGGGCACTGGCGGTAGGATTGCTGGCCGCCAGGACCAGCGAATCGTTCACGTTTTACATCTGTTCGGTTGGCATGATGCTATATTCAATCCTAATCTGGTTCCGCCGTCCTGAAGTTCGAGTGATAAATTAATATTATTTCGTTTTCGCCAACCTTTTTGGGGGATGATGTGTATATTTAACATGATGGATTCACCAAGTCAAATGGATGTCTCTCCACGTGGATGATCTGCAAGCCATCCGGCGCCTCAAGAGCGGCGATATCGGCGGTCTGGAGATTCTCGTTGCGCGCTATCAAGCCAAGGCTGTCCGAATAGCGTTTCTCATCACACATGACGAACTTCAGGCGGAAGATGTTGTCCAGGATACGTTCGTGCGTCTCTATCGCAAGATCGGACAATTCGACTCTGCTCATCCGTTCGAACCGTACTTGTTGAGGAGCGTGACCAATGCTGCCTTGAACAGTACGCGCCAGGTGAAACAGCAGGTCCCTTTGGATGGCGATCCGGGACAAGTGGAGCAACTGTTGTCGCAGGCGGCTTCGGTCGAATCGGAAGTGGATACCCTCCAACTGAAACAACAGATCATCGCTGCGCTGGCAAAACTCGAACCGCGTCAGCGTGCAGCGGTGGTCCAAAGATACTATCTTGAAATGAGCGAGAGGGAAATGGCAGTTGCGCTCGATGCTGCACCCGGCACTGTCAAATGGCTATTGAATGCTGCTCGAGCCAGATTGCGCGAATTGCTCGGCTCGGAAAGGAGTGCAGAATGAACAGGAAACCCTATCGCGATATCCTTGACTCGGCGGCTGCCGACTCTCTTTCCCGAAATACCAATCTGTGGCCGAAGATTTCGGCTCGACTTGAAAGGCACCCATTGATGACCACTCTTCGCACCCGCCCGATTATGGCACTTCTGATCGCTTTGTTTATTTTGCTTGCGTTAAGTGGCGTTGTGTACGCGCTTGGCAGGGCATTTGGATACATCCCCGGCGTTGGGCTGGTGGATCAAAGCGCTCCGATCCGCGTTTTGGCTGAACCTGTAACTGTGAAACAGCAGGGAATTTCCGTCACAGTATCAAAGGTGGTGGCCGATTCAACACGTACGTTCCTCTCTTATCGTGTGGACGGAATTCCACTCGTCGAAAATCAGATCCCGGCCTGCATAACCATGCCGGAGCTGCACCTGCCAGATGGCTCCAAGCTGGAAAATAATACCGGTAGTGGTGGCGTTCCCGTCCTGAGAAATGGCGCCTCCATGTACTATGCAGCCGAAGGTATCTATGGCCCGATTCCAGCTGGAGGTAACCAGGCGATCCTCGTGCTATCCTGCGTTCTTCCCGAAGGAGGCAGTTCGGAGTTTAAGCTGCCGCTGAATCTTGTCCCGGCGCCCGCAGGCTATGCAACGCCTGCCGTTGAACTCGCAGTCACTGTGGATGGCGGCGAAAATAAAACAGGACTGCATCTGGAAAAAGTACTCGAATTGGCCGACTCGTATATTTTGATCGGCAAATTTACAGACGCAGGTGACCTTCCTGGACCCTTGTATATGACGACATCGAGCGATTCCGATTATCTACCTCACATCGAAGATGCGAACAGAAACCCCGTTTCTCTCAAGGTGCGCGAAGATGTACGTCCGGATCCAGACTGGGATGTCGCCTACTATTGGGCGTATGAAATCCAGAAGCCCGTTGCGGCGCCACTGAAGATCACGGTGGATCAGGTCAATATTCGGAAACACAGTATGGCGCAAATCCAGTTCGAGGCGGGAGACCACCCACAGGTCGGTCAGGAATGGAACCTCAATCAGCTCGTCAAGTTGGGCGCATACACCTTTACTCTGGATAAGATCACTTTCATTGGGAATGGGTATGTGCTCCACCTCTCTTATGAAAATCTTCCGCAAAGTGTTTCGTTTTTTGTTAACCTGGTTGACAATCCCTCGAATCCATTTCAGTTTGACAACAGCGACGAAAGGGAAAATCATGTAGGCACCAAAGTGCTCCACACAATCACGCTGACCACGAAAAGCCCGCCACCCATCGGGAATTTGACTGTAGAGTGGCAACTGGATGAATCCATTCCCCAACCTGGCCCATGGTCGCTGGTTTGGACGCCTTCCACAACCCGTCCCTGATTTTCGGGCTTCTTTTTCTTTCCTCCCACCAGCACCGGCAGGAACATAACGCCAACCATTAGGCACATGTTACTACATCAAGATTTCGTTATGAAATTCAACATATCAGAAGGTGCAAATTGCTCAAACAACTCGTGGATACACACTCAAAACTGGCAAACGGGAAGATAATTCTGCTACTTCTGTTCCTCTTCTTGTTGGCCAACCTGGTCATTATCCCGGCGATCTATCCGAAATTCCAAACGCTCGATACCTCGTTATCCTATACTCCTAATAAAGCTTACGAGCTGATTTCATCTTATGGGGAACAAGGGCGACCATACTATGCTGTCATTGAAGTAACCCTGGATCTGCTCTATCCGTTTCTTACAGCTCTCATGTTCAGTTTGATGATCCTTTATACTTTCAAACACGCATTCCCTGGTAACAATTGGGTTTTATATTTATCTTTGGCGCCCTACGCGGTTTTGTTGGCAGACTATTTGGAAAATGCCTGTCTCGTAATCATGTTGCTTATCTATCCACGAGAGATGATCTCCCTGGCTCAAATATCAAATTTCTTCACGCTTACAAAGTTTGTTCTCACGCCTTTACAATTATTGTTTATAGTTGGTTTGGTCGGATGGCTGGTCAGAGAAATCCGCTCAAGGCATTCAGATTGAATCTGCCAGGCATCACGTTCTCTAAATTGCAGGAATACGCCTAACAAAGTACGCCAGGGTCATGCTGGTGAGACGCTTCGCAGTGCGCGCTTTCAGGCAGTTTTCTGAGCTCAAGTTGGCTCCATACTTGCACTCTGCATAGAAATAAACCATGACTCAAAATAAATTTTTGATTTTCCTTCTCTCGATGTTTATGACATCCTGCATCACTGTCTCAATGCAGACAGAAGCACCTTCCGCGCCTCATTTCGTGACAGCGACTCTACCGCCGACAAAAATAGTGACGCCTCGCCCCACGTTAACGCCATCGCCCGCATCAACCATGGACGCCAGCGTGACAA
Organism: Anaerolineales bacterium; assembly: GCA_035298105.1. Taxonomy (GTDB): domain Bacteria; phylum Chloroflexota; class Anaerolineae; order Anaerolineales; family Villigracilaceae; genus Defluviilinea. Next base: position 50,162 of record DATGYJ010000101.1, read on the forward strand.
AATTGGTGCAATGTAATAACGGCGCAGTACTGCTCGAAGATGTGACCATCCCGGATAATTCCAATGTCC
>DATGYJ010000102.1:0-7203 GCA_035298105.1 Anaerolineales bacterium
CCGCGCCGCAGCTTCCACAACCGCACGGATCGCTTTCTGCATATCTTCAGTTGTTGCACGATCTGAAGGCTGCACAATGGTAAGAGTGCCGGCACGGCCCAGCCTTTCCAGCGCCCGCCGGATCTCTGGTGCAAAGATCACGGGTATGGCCAGGAGCAATGCCGGCAAGCTGCTTTGGATCAACCAGGAAAAGGCCGGGAGTTCTACCAGCGTCGTCAGTAATACCAGGGCGACGATCAGAAAGATCATGCCTCGCAGGAGGACCATGGCTTGTGTATCACGCAGGGAATAGAGCAATATGAAAAAGATAAACGTTACCAACAGGATGTCGAGAACGCTCAGCCAATTGAGGCGTTGAAAAATGAAGAGAATGTTATTAAGAAAATTCGCCATTCGTGACTGCGTCAATCACACAGTGCCGCATAATTGTCTAAACTAAAATTTGAAAACCTGGATTACACTTCGCTTCAAAGTTTAGTAATTATGCGACGCGCGGTAGTATAGTATCGCCGGCTGAATCTGGGCTTAGAGCACCGAAGACCAGCGAAGCAGTCCTGCGGACCAGCGAAGCAGTCCTGTGGACCAGCGTAGTGGTGCATCCTGGTACTATAGACATGACGGTTTCAACCCCAGATTTGCAACAACTTCCCACCCTGTTTGCAGACCTCGGAAGCGCCGCTGTGGCGACAACTTTCAGAAGATTTTACGACTTTAAGCTGTTCGGGGAGACCTTCCGAGGTCCCTCTTCTTCTTATATTGGTCTTAGAACGCGGTCGGTGCGAAGTTGTTTGAAAAAGAGAGCCGAGCCTTTAGGCATCGATTCGAGGGCCGCGTCTTCCCAGGCCTGTATGCCAAGCTCATTGGGAGAACGTCTTTCATAACCTAATTGTTTCCAGACGCTATCGAATCCGACCAGATCGATAGGTGGGAAGATCAGTGCGGCTTCACACTGAAGATCACTCGAGGCATGCTCCACTTCGCGGATCATCAGCGGTAGAGCCTGATCGGCGGCAACTCGATGGTCGAGGAAAAGATCGGTGACACGCGCAACGAGGTTTTCTACCTGCCAGCCCACAATGCCCATGAGTTCGTTGTTCATCTGGATCAGGAGGAAGGCTTTATCGCCAAAGGCTTCCATGACTTCGTCCGGCGTCATTGCATGTTTGCCTCTGCTCAAGCGAGTGACCAGATCGGCGATCTTTTGTGCATCGCGTGGCTTGCCGCGCTGCAGAGACAACGCTCCAGCTTCTGGCTTGGCAAAGATCTGGGTCGCAGGACCCGCTTCCTGCGCAGGGACTATATTCGTCCACGCCTGGTTGACTGTTTTCCACAAATCATCATACGATCCATTATTGGCGATAACAACATTGGCTGCGGCGAGCTTTTCCTTCTGTTCAGACTGGGCCCGGATGCGTTCCAGAGCATCGGCCTCACTCAGGCCTCGTTTGCGCATGAGGCGTTCGATCTGGATCCGCTGTGGCGCATCCGTGACCCAGACGGCATCGCATTGATCACTCAAGCCTGATTCAAGCAGCTTGATGGCTTCGATCACGATCACCTTTTGGCTGGAGCGCTTCACCAGAATGTCGATGGCTTGATTAACGTAGGGATGAATGATATTTTCCAACTGGGTTAAGGCTTCTGGATCGGTGAAGACCAGGTGCCCGAGTTTATTTCTATTGATCTGCCCATCCTTGTCAAGTAACCACCTGCCGAAGGTTTCCAATACAGGTTGATAGCCCGGGGCGCCCTTTGAAATGACACGATGTGACAGCGCGTCAGCATCGATCGTATACGCGCCCAGATGCTCCAGCATTCTGCGCACAACGCTTTTTCCGGTTGCGATATTGCCGGTCAGACCAATGATGTATTTTCCGGGCCAGTTGCTCACAGAGGCTCCATGTTTCAGATTACTGCTAGTCTCCTGAATTAATAAACTTCTGGGATGATTTGGAAGCAGGAATCAAACTTTTGGTTTAGTCACACATGTCCACGTGCGTGTAAGTTCTCTTCTCTTATTTTACCGCTTGTCTCAAAAAATACTACCTGTTTTACAGCAGTTTGCAGACTTGAAATCTCAGTTCATGTTTTGCTTTTTGCGCGCTACTCCGCAATGTCATTTGGGTTTCTTCAGAATTGAAAAGGCGTGAAAGCTCCGTTGTTTAAGAGAAGTGTTTGAAGATGATCGATTGCGGTTGACGCCCTGTTTCCTTGCGTGTATGATAATCCCGCCTCAGGTCGGTTGGGCGATCGCGGTCCCGCGTTGTCGGGATCGAGGAAAGTCCGCACTCCATAGAGTACAGCGTCGGATAGCACCCGGGGCGGGGAACCCTCCGTGAGGAGCTAACCTGCCGGACAAGGGCCACAGAAACAGACAGCCAGACCCCCACCCTCGACCCTCCCCCAAATGGGAACATTTGGGGGAGGGCAGGGAGGGCGTAGGTGATGGTGAAAAGGTGGTGTAAAAGACCACCGGCATCTACAGTAATGTGGATGGCCAGGTAACCCCCGCTGGGAGCAAGACCAAGTAGAGACGAAGCCATCTGCGGATGGCGGGAGACTGCTCGTCTTCATATGTGTTCTCTCATGTGATGAGAGAGCCAGTCTCGGGTAGGTCGCATCGAGCGGCGCGGCGACGTGCCGCCAAGAGAGATGATCGCCCAATGGCGCCTTCGCGCTGAGCGGAGGCTGAGTGTTCGTCGAAGCTGCAGACGAAGCGGCGCCATGGACAGAATGCGGCTTATAGACCGTCCTGAGGAATATTTCTTTCATGAGGCAGCGTCCCGATATCGCCGATCCCGTGAGGTGGGGGCATGGTAGCGTTGCCTGGCAGCGCTCGATGGGACCGGGGGGCGCACCTCATAGATGAGAACTCCAATGCACGAATTCAATGCAACCCGGTCTGTTCTTACGAAAGCGCTCTTAAAAGCGCGTGAGGCGAATGCCAGGCATATCAAGAGTCTTCAGCTTGCCATTGGCGAGATCTCTGAACTCGATCAAAATTCGATCCAAAAACATTGGGATGAGCTCAGTCCGGGCACCGCTGCCGAAAAGGCCCAGCTTCATTTCCGTCCGATCACTGCGGAAGTGCAGTGTATGGCCTGTTTTCTGAAATACCATCCTGTGGATGGGAAAATCCAATGTCCCCAATGCGGCAGTTATGGGGCCAAGATATTGTCGGGCGAAGAATTCTATCTCGAATCAATTGAACTGGATGATGAATAAACTGAAAATCTTTTTAATGATTTCCCTTTTTTTGCTGATTGGATGTAATCGTCCGATCGCTCCGCGTGCGAGCCCAGACCTATTTGCCACGCTACAAGCCTCTACTCCCGGCTCAGTTTCATCTCCCGACCTAACCCAGGCGGTGGGGACGCCCGTGTCCAATGCCCTTACTCCTAACCCCACTTCTCTAGCTCCATCCGCACACACCTCCATTCCCTCTCCATCTCCTTCCGACCAGCTTACAGGACACATTGTTTTCACCTGCCAGCTTTTTAAAGTGCAGGCCATGGATCAAATTTGTATCATGAATGCCGACGGTTCGGGAATGCGTAGATTAACCACGGATGATAATATTCGTCATTTCTACCCTTCGCTTGCGCCTGATGGGCAAAGTGTGCTCTACTCCGCGTTCCGGGCCCAGAATATCTACGAGATCTATAGCCTCGCTCTGAGCAATGGTCGCGTGGATAGACTGACAAACAAGCTCGGTGTATTGACCGCCCCTGAAGTTTCTCCAAATGGCGAGTCGGTTGTCTTTGTGCGCGGCGACCCCGGGAATGGGCAGTTCCAGATCATGGTCATGGACCGGAACGGTGAAAACGCGGGGAATATCCCGGACATTTCGGGCTGGGACCCGACCTGGTCGCCGGATGGCAAACAAATCCTGTTCGCAACAGGACCCGAGGACAGCGCACAATTATTTGTTGTCAACAGAAATGGAAAAGGCTTACGACAAGTGAGCAACTTGCCCGCCCTGCGCGGTCGCAGCGACTGGTCAGCGGATGGGAAATCAATTGTTACATATTCGGGTCCAGCCTGGCACCGGGAGCTCTATATCATGAATGCCGATGGTTCGAATGCGCATCAGCTCACGCCGAGTGGAGGCAACAGCCAGGGCCCCTCTTTTTCGCCGGATGGCAAATGGGTGGTATTCACAGCCTATTTCGACAAATACGGCGACGATCACGGCTGTGAAATTTACATTATCCGTACCGATGGCAGCGACCTGCGCCGTCTGACGAACAATGCTTATTGTGATTACCAGCCGCGCTGGGGGCCATAAAAACGATTCTTCACTTCAAACTCTATGTAATGAGCCGATCTACATCTAGGGGCTGGCTCATTTTATTCATCGTGGGCCTGCCGTTTTTAACGGGAAAGTCCAAAGCCTCAGCCACGAATTTACCCTGCGGGCACGATGCCGCGAATTCGCGGCACACTCCCTGGCACCGCACGCTGCGCAGTCCCATAGGGACTGCTGTCCGCAGGGACAGCGTCCGCAATCGACCAACGGTTGCTGGTTGATGTTTGAAACTGTCAGGTGATCCATGGAAATCTAGGTGGGTTCTTGAAGCGATGGGCTGGCCGGAGGTGGTTGGAGCAACCCAAAGGCAGCGGTGCCGAACTGACCAAAAAGATGGGCATAGACGGCAGTGATATAGACGCCGGAGCCGAGTGACAATACCAGGCTGGCGATCCAGCCGAGGCAGGGGATCCAGCCAACGAACAAATTGAGGACGCCGATGACCAGGCCCACACCCAAACCGGCAGCCAGGCTCAAGCCCCAGGCAGTGAAGAACGGGGCCGCATTCTTGCTGATGAGGTTGAAGGCTTCCTGCAACTTGAAGCAGGAAGCGAAGGTCCCTTCGCGAGAAAACATGACCAGGATGGCCGGATAGATCATTGACAATGCAAGTGCATATAATACGAACACGCACAGGAGACAGGAGAACAGCACACCGCCTGCCTGTCCAACTGTTCGAGCAATATCTTCAAAATTGCTATTTCCCGAAAGCAAGCCCGAGACGGCCAGAAAACCCATGGGCAGACAAACAACGATCAACAGGGGCAGGGCGTACACGAGTCCGGCTCCGAACAGGATCAACCCATCGTTGAATTTCTTGCCCAGGTCATCCCAGGTGGGAAGGGGTTCTGTGACGTTATTCATTACATTGCGAATAATGCCTACCATATACCCGGACCAGGCAAAGTTCAAGATGGGTACGAGTCCAATGACGGCTCCCAAACCCAGCTTGCTGATCCATTCTTTATCTTCAAATGGGAAGGTAAATGATTTTTCGATGTTCATGATTTCCTCCAGATCAAGATGATGTCGCTTAGGCATTCTACGACAAATCCACAGGAGTGACAATGTGGTCACCGTTCGCCCCGTACTTAACCAAACCCTTTGACGGAAATTGCGAGCAGGAAATTTTTGTCCGGTGTTGGAGGCGGTGCTCCGGAATAAAAAAGACCCGCACGGAGGCGGGTCCTTTTTATTCAGCTCGCTTTATGCCCACCCTTGATTCTTTACAAAGTTTGTGATGACCGGGATTTCAACCATCTTGCCATTGTAGGCCTGGATGCCCCAATAAATACATACAAACCAGACAATGACCGGTATACATGACAGAACCAATGTCCACCCGAGTGCGATTCCGAGAATAACATTGACGATTCCGACGACGAGAGCCTGTGCATTATGTGCACGGATGAACGGACGATTCTTCTTATCTTCCATCAAGAGAACGATGATTGGAACGATTGGCGTGAGTATATATGCCAAGAGGGCCCATAACTTATCATCATTGGTGGCTTCCATCATAGGTTCATTAGACATGAGTTCCTCCGAAATAATCTGGGTTTGGATTTTTATCATTTTACAACTAATCAACTCAAAAAGCAACAACGGCAGGGACGAGAATGATATCCGCCATACTGGTAAAATGAGCTTATGACCAGAGTCGTTTTCATGGGATCGCCAGAGTTTGCCTTACCAACCCTTAGGGCGCTGGCTCAACAGTATAAGGTCGTTGGCGTCGTTACCCAGCCAGACCGCGCTTCGGGACGTGGGCGTGAACTGAAGCCGCCGCCCGTCAAAGTGCTGGCCGAGGAACTCAACCTTCCAATTACCCAACCCGAAAAGCTGCGCCAGCCTGAAGCGCTGGAACAATTGCGAGCCTGGGAGCCTGACCTGATTGTTGTCGCCGCCTTCGGACAAATCCTCAGGAAAGATGTTTTGGATTTGCCGCCTTTTGGCTGCCTTAATGTCCATGCCTCATTGCTGCCGCGCTGGCGGGGTGCCGCACCGATCAACGCCGCGCTCCTGCATGGGGATGAAGAGACGGGCGTCACCATCATGAAAATGGATGTCGGACTGGACACCGGCCCGATCCTGAGCCAAAGAGCCATTCGCCTCACGCGGGATGATACGGCTGGTTCAGCAATCGAGAAGCTGTCTCAGCTGGGAGCGAATCTGCTTCTCGAGACCCTGCCCGATTATCTATCCGGGAAGCTCCAGCCCGTGCCCCAGCCTGAAGAAGGCATGACCTATGCGCCCATGCTCAAAAAAGAGGCAGGTCGCCTTGACTTTACAGGTCCGGCCGAGGAGTTAGAGCGACGGGTCCGTGCCTTTAATCCGTGGCCGGGGGCATTCATGGATTTCGACGGGACCTTACTCAAAGTCCATCGTGCGCACGTAGAGGCTGGCGCAGCAGAGATGGGGCGCAGGCTTGTTTATCGGCACCAACCGGCGGTCGGCGCAGCAGGCGGTCTTCTTGTTCTTGATGAGGTACAACCCGCCGGGAAAAAAATCATGAGCGGAAAATCATTCCTGGCGGGGGCGCGGCATTGGTGATGGAACAGCAAGTAGGTCGGATTGGCTGCGCAGCGTCCCTGAAGGGGGCAATCCGACCTCCACGCGAACACCCGAAAGACGTTATACTCCGGCTGCAAAAACCATCCCGCCTACGTTTGACTGGGTTGAAGAATTATCTCAAATCTATGAATCGCAACGAAATCCTGGCCGCTCTGAAGAATAACCCTGAGGTTTCCGTCCTGATCGTTGGGGGCGGCATCAATGGCATCGGTACATTTCGCGATCTTGCTCTGAACGGAGTAAATGTTCTGCTGGTTGAGAAAGGCGATTTTTGTTCAGGCGCGAGTGCAGCCTCTTCACGGATGGCACATGGGGATATC
>DATGYJ010000103.1:0-15180 GCA_035298105.1 Anaerolineales bacterium
TCTCCTTCGCACGATAAAGCTGCCGTTGACCGCCTGGGCGCAATTGTCGCCGAAGAAGCGCGCAAACTCGGCGCACAAGTTGAAATTATTCCAAATGAAGAAACGGGGGATCATGTTCTGTGCAGGTTTCCATCCCTCAAAGAGAGAGGCATCAGGGGCGAGGGAGATAATCCAATTCTGCTCCTCTGCCACATGGATACAGTTTTCCCTTTGGGCACCCTCAGCAAAATACCTTTACGTGAAGGCGAGGGGAAGATCTTTGGTCCCGGCGTATTAGATATGAAAGCAGGCATTGTCATCTCACTTGCGGCCATTGAAGCCGCGCAGAAGTCTGGATTGAATCGCCCCATTACACTGCTCTGTACGTCTGATGAAGAGATTGGCAGCCATACCTCGCGCGAGCAGATTGAGCGACTGGCAAATGACTCCGCCCTGGTACTGGTGCTGGAAGGTGGGTTAGTGGATGGCGCGCTCAAGACCTGGCGAAAAGGCGTTGGCGAATTTTGGGTTAAGACCAAAGGACGCGCCGCGCATTCAGGCGGCGATCATGAAAAAGGGCGTAATGCCATTGAAGAAATGGCGCATCAGGTCATTGCCATTCAAAAGCTTACTGACTATGCCAAACAAACAACGCTCAATGTCGGTGTCATTCGGGGCGGAACAGTCTCAAATGTGGTTCCTGAAGAAGCCGCCATTGAAGTAGATGTACGCGTGATGCAGCCCGGTGAATGGGAGCGGCTCGTATCTGAAATGAACAAACTCAAGCCGGTGCTTGATGGAACATCCATTGAGATCAGGGGGGACCTGAACCGTCCGCCGCTGCCGTTCGATGAAATGATGAAAGCTACGTTCGAGAAAGCCAAATCCATTGCTGCGCAAATTGGCGTGGAACTTAAGGCCGGTGGCACGGGCGGCGCATCCGATGCAAACTTTGTCGCCCCGCTTGGCATCCCCTTGCTGGATGGCCTGGGAGCCATTGGTGAAGGTTATCATTCCGAGCGCGAGTATATTTTTGCGGAAAGTCTGGACGAACGTGCAAAGTTGGTTGCAGCGTTGCTGATGAATTGGTGATCATTATGCCGTTGCGAATGTCAGCCTGGCGCCACAAGGCAATCCCCTCTTAATAAGGCAGTGTAAAGGAAATGAAACCTTGGTTTGATACCGGGAGATTGCTTTGGCCGCGCTTCGCCTGCGGAACAGTGCCCACCGCTCAACACGAATGGGTTCGCGATGAGTTCCTCATCTTTCTGCTCGCCTCTTTTCTGCTGTTTTCTTGTTCAACCAGCACGCCAGCTGTGACTCCGGAAGTAGTTACTGTTTACTCAACTTCCGCTGCGCAGCCCTGGCTGGCTCCGTTGTATACGTGCGCTGGTTCGTTTGCTGTCCTCTCTCGTGTGGATAACGCCACCTCAGCCGATATCATCTTGCGTGTGGGCCAACCGGAGTTTCTTAATACACCTTCCTATCAAATTGACATGGAAGAGATCTCAATCGTTACGAACCGCCAAAGCCCGGTAGAGCCTCTAACTCTGGAAGAAGCCCGCGCGTTATTTGCCGGGCAGGGGGACCCGTCGGTGCAGGTGTGGGTGTATGGACCCGAGGAAGATATCCAGGCGATATTTGACCAGGTCGTGATGGCAGATCGAAGCGTGACGCCCTCCGCACGTGTAGCGTTGAATCCACAGCAGATGTCGGATAGGCTGGTCAATGAATCCAATACGGTCGGCATCCTGCCGCGTCATTGGAAAGCAGGGGATGTGCGTGATGTCTTCGCGGTCGCAACGGTGCCCGTACTAGCGTTAACGAATTCGGAACCGCAGGGTGTGATTAAAGAACTGATTGCCTGCCTGCAAAAATAAAATTCGATGACTTTTCCCCGGCTCTCCGGAGCCGGGCTTCTTAGCTCCTCTTGACAATCAGAGCAGGCGGAGGTAGTATACATGTAAACAGGTTTGTACCACAAACTAGTTTACAAAGGAGACAACAATGCAAAGCGATTTATCTAATATTGAACAGCGCCTCAAGCGCTACTGGTACACCGACGGAATCGGTGAACTGATCGGTGGAGGCATGTTCGTTCTACTGGGATTGTATTTTGCAGCCCAGGAGTTCCTGGGGCAAAACTCGATGATAAGCGGGATTTTACAAGCCAGCCTTGCCCTGCTGATGATCGGAGGCATGTTCATTGCCCGCCGGCTGATCAATAGCCTGAAAGCGCGCCTGACCTACCCGCGGACCGGATACGTTGAATATCAGGTCAATGAACGCGGCATGCGCTGGAGGCGGGTTTTCGCTGCGATCCTGGGGTTTGTGATCGCGGCGTTGGCGCTTGTTTTTGTGCGTCTCTTCCATTTCTTTAATTCGGTCGTGGCGCTGACCGGGTTGATCGTCGCGGTGATCCTGGTGATCATACAGGCAAAATCATCTGGTTTTATGCGGTTCTACGTTTTAGGAGCAGTTTCCCTCCTACTTGGCTTTGCTCTTTCTATCAGCGGATTGCCGGAAGGCTATAGCCTGGGCTTGTTTTACAGCTTAATGGGTGTGTGCTACCTCACCTCCGGTGGGTTGACCTTGCAACGTTATCTGAAGGAGAATCCTCTCCCGGCGGATGATCAAAATGGCTAACGACTTGCGCAGCGTGACTGATCTGGACCGTTTGATCCATGAACCGGCGCGTTTGCTGATCGTTACGATCTTATCCAGCGTGGCGAGCGCAGATTTCGTCTTCCTGCAACGCGAAACCGGTCTGACGAAAGGAAATCTCTCCGCGCACTTATCCAAACTGGAAGAAGCGAAGTACGTAAAGATCGAGAAGACGTTCAAGGGAAAACTGCCTCTGACAATTTGCAGATTGACGATCAGCGGGCAAAAAGCTCTAACCCAGTACCGCCGGCAATTGCAGGATTTTATGAATAGAACACAATAAGACTTTCATGAACGCAATCGGAGTAAACTAATTCTGGATTGAAATTTGAAAAAGATGAGACCGGCACTTTGCCGGTCTCATCTTTTTTACAGTTCTATCCGTTCCATACTGCCGTTTACATAACTTTGGATGGCATCTCCAACGCATAGACGTGGATCACTCTCATAAAGCTGGCGCACCAGATCGAAGTCGGGGACATCCAAACAGGTAAGCTCTGCGAGCCGGTCAAGCATGGAAAGGTCGTCAGGTGGAAGGGCAGCGTAATCCATAAACATCATTCCCCAGCAGTCCCAGGGGAGAAGTTCGACCTTATTGAGCGCGGCGACATCCCGCAGGAAGTCTCCTTTGACGAAGTCAATTCCATGCATGTCGAAGATCCCAAATTGATCGGGATTCGCTTTTCGGTTGCGGCACATCTGCCAGGCGGCGCCACCCACAATGAACTGGCCTCGGGGCACATCCAGTGTATCAAAAGCAATTCCGAGGACCTGGCGTTGGAGCTCATCGAGTTGGGCGTCCACGAGTACCCAGCGCTGTTGAGCTTCGTTCCAGTATTCGCATACCCAGTGGTCTTCATAATGGTTCGGCATGAAGTAGGCACCAAACCCGCAGCGTGGACGGGCTGGAATAGCTTTTGATTGCAGCATGGAGGCCAGCGTCACCGAGAAATCACGGCAGTTGCCAACAATCTTTTTTTCATTCGGTCTGGGAGTAGTAAGCGGATTTGGATCCAGCTCAAGCGTACGAGCGAGGCGACGTTCCATACTGCGCAGCTGAACTTCCGCTTTCCGCTCTTCAGAGAGATTCAACCCGTAGCGTTCTCCCCAAAAAACATGCACTAACAGTCCTTGAACAACTTGGACCAGAGCAGGGACCGCAGATGGCAGGTCGGTGTAGAGGCTACTGTAGGGGCCAGGGTCAGTCATCTTCCCATACTGAGCAAAACGAGCGTAGTGGTCCCGCGGATAAGTCAGGTCGGTCATAGGATTCCTTTCGTAAGAATGCAGAACTTTGATTTGAAAGCGAAACGATTCTCCCTCAGACGGCTGAAGTTTAGTCTAATTTCCAGACAAAGACAAGAGACTCGGAACATATTCGCGTTGGGCGAGCCAAACGTCGGCTTGGTATTCTTTGTGATAATATCGGATCATGCCTAGACCTAAATCACCCGTGCGGCTAGAGTGGGTAGATCCTGCAATTTGTTCACTGGATTACCGGCTGAAGATCATAGGTCGGTTATCATTCTTCCGCCATTTGTCTCGTGAAGTAATCGAAGAAATCAATCGCCTATTCGAAGACCGTGATGTCACGGCTGAACAGGTGATTTATTTTGAAGGTGACCCTGGCGAATATCTATATCTTGTTGCAATAGGAAAAGTAAAACTGATGCGGTCCGCCGCCTCTGGACGCGAAGTCCTTTTGGATATTCTGCGAGGAGGAGAATATTTCGGAAACCTTACTGCCCTGAGCGGTCGGGGTTATACCGAATCGGCCATTGCCCAGACCGATTGCTGTATTCTGCAAATCTCGGCGCAGAATTTTGAAAGCATTCTCAACCATTACCCTGACGTAACGATGAAGGTATTAAGAGCGGTGGAACAGCGTTTGGAAGAATCTCAGGAAATCATCCAGCAATTGAGCACTTACACTGCGGATCAACGCATCGCCGCGGCCCTGCTCCGGCTCGCGAGAAAACTGGGGGAGCAGAAGCAAAAAGGTGTCCTGATCCAGCTCCCGTTCTCGAGGCAGAATCTGGCTGCAATGACCGGTACAACGGTTGAAACGGTCAGCCGTGTGATGAGCCGCCTTTCTGCCGAAGGCTTGATTTCTGCGGGAAGAAAATGGGTCTCGATCAATGATCTGGATGGATTGAAAGGAATTGCAAAAGAGGGTGCAGTTAATTGATCTGTGTCATGTATTTTTGGTGAGGGAAGGAGTAAAGTTAGAATATAAATTTCAAGATAAGGAAAAAGAAAATGACTACTCTGACCCAACCCCTGCGTGATGAACATAAGGAATTGATTCCCCACATCGAACAGATCCTCGAAGTGGCAAACAGTATCCCGGACGCGCCATTGGCACGGATCCAGGAGGGCGTAAACGAGGTATATGAATTCCTGGCATACCATCTGATCCCTCATGCCCAGGCTGAAGAAGCCGCCCTCTACCCGGTCGTCCAGAAAGTGCTGGGCAGTCCAGAGGCGACAAAGACCATGAGCCGCGACCATGTGGAAGTGGGAAGCTATGTGGAAGAGCTTGCCGAACTGCAGCGGGATGTCTCACCCCGCAATTTCAAGGCACTTCAACGTGTGCTTTACGGACTGTATGCACTGGTGAAAGTCCACTTTGCCAAAGAGGAAGAAGTCTATCTTCCGATCCTGGAAGAGCGATTGTCTCAAGAACAGGCCAGGGAAATGTTCGAAGCGATGGAAACCGCGGCGAGCCACGCCAAGCGCGCTATCCGCGCAGCCTGAACATTAATTTTTCAAAAACACGAATGACATGCATTCGTGTTTTTATTTGACTTATAATTCAGGCAGCCAACCTGAGGAGAGGACCATGCCTGAACAGTTTACGTTTGGTGGTGATTTTGCTCGTGACCAATTAGGGAGAAGCCAGTCTGAAGCGAGTAGCTTGCAAAAGATACGGGGAGTGATATTCGCGTCAGTCATTGCCTTAGGGAGGAGACGATGAAGACTCCACTATGGGTTCCATCGGAAGAAAATAAACGGAACGCGAATATCACTCGCTTCATCGACACGATCAACGCACAATATAAACTGAATTTGACATCCTATGCAGATCTATACCAATGGTCTATAGATAACATCCCGGATTTTTGGGCAACGATGTGGGACTTTGGCGGTATCCGGGCCTCGAAACAGTATGATCAAGTCGTTGAGGATTTAAGGAAATTCCCTGGCGCAAAGTGGTTCCCGGGCGCGAGCTTGAATTTCGCGGAGAATCTGCTCCGCTATCGCGATGGGCAACTTGCGTTCATCTTCAAAGGGGAAACACAATCAGCGCGGCACATGACTTATGCAGAGTTGTATGATTCAGTCGCACGTTTCGCTCACTCCCTGCGTGAGGCAGGTGTGGGTATTGGTGATCGCGTCGTTGGGTATATGCCAAACATGATTGAAACTGCGATCGCCATGCTGGCCGCAGCCAGTCTGGGTGCGGCCTGGTCCTCCTGCGCGACCGATATTGGACCCGCGGCGGCTATCGAGCGACTTGGGCAAGTAGAACCAAAAGTTTTGATCACCGCGGATGGATATTTCTATAAAGGGAAAGTTTTCGAGACACTCGAACACGCCGCGGAAGTGGTAAAGGGTATCCCCTCCCTCGAAAGAGTGATCGTTGTTCCATACACCCACGCCAGCCCAGATATCTCTCGCATCCCTCAGGCAGTTCATTATGTTGATTTTCTTCCTAAAGAAAACAACCTTGAGATCAAGTTCGAGCAACTGCCATTCGACCATCCGTTGTATATTATGTTCTCGTCCGGGACAACGGGGAAACCCAAGTGCATGGTGCAAAGCGCAGGAGGTGTGTTGATCAATCATCTGAAAGATCTGTTGCTTCACACGGATCTCAAACGGGCCGACCGTATCATGTACATCACCTCATGCAGCTGGATGATGTGGAATTGGTTGTTAAGTTCACTGGCGGTCGGCGCAACGGTCGTGCTATACGATGGCAATCCGAACTACCCCGACCTGGGTGCGATGTGGAAACTGCTCCAAGATGAAAAGATCACTATCTTTGGATGCAGTGCCAGCTACATTACTTTATTGAAGAAGGAAGAGTTTTCGCCGCGCAGCCAATATGACCTTTCTGCATTGAGAGAAATCTCGCAAACCGGTTCAGCGCTTTCCCCTGATGGATTTGAATATGTCTATCGCGAGATCAAACCTGACCTGCACTTCAACTCGATCTCCGGCGGCACGGATATCAACGGCTGTTTCGCCGCGGGCAGCCCAATCCTGCCGGTGTATACAGGTGAATTGCAGAGCGCCGCTCTCGCGATGAAGATCAAGGCCTACGATGAAAAGGGCCGACCCGTTTACGATGAGCAGGGTGAGTTGGTGTGTGAAGCCCCAGCGCCCTCCATGCCGATTTATTTCTGGGACGACGCGGATGGTTCGAAATATCACAGCGCCTACTTCGACGTTTACCCCAACGTCTGGCGGCATGGAGATTATATTTTGATCCATAGTGACACAGGTGGGATCACATTCTATGGCCGTTCGGATGCAGTCCTAAAGCCCTCGGGTGTACGCATCGGCACCGCGGAAATCTATACTCAAATGGAGGGGCTGCCCGAAGTGGCAGATAGTCTCGCCATCGGACAAAACTTCCAGGATGATCAACGCGTGATCCTGTTCGTCAAACTGGCTCCTGGTTTTGCCCTCACTGAAGAACTGAAAGCCAGGATCCGCCGGACCCTGCGTGAGAATGCCTCGCCCCATCATGTGCCTGCGTTGATCATCCTGGCGCCGGAGATTCCTTACACGCTGAACATGAAAAAGGTGGAGAGCGCCGTGACAAATATCATCAATGGACGTGCGGTAACGAATAAAGAGGCGCTGATTAACCCAGGCTCTCTGGAGTATTACGAGAAGATCTTGCCAGAATTACAGACATAATGAGTTCGGCAGGTTACAAGCCTGCCCTACAATACAGGGATAACTATGCCATGCAATTGCTGTGAAATTACTGATAACGCTTTTAGTGAAGCGGAAGCCAGGTCGGAACTCAAGAATTATCGTAAGCGGGGCCCTGCGAACCAGACGAGACTCATTCTGGAAGCCCTTGGTTCCCTGGGCTTGAAGAATGCCAGTCTGTTGGATATTGGCGGTGGGATCGGTGTGCTCCATCATGAATTGCTGGAAAATGAGATTCATGAGGCGACACATGTCGATGCCTCTTCTGCTTATCTGAAGGAGGCTAAAGAGGAAGCCGTACGACGTGGACATGGTGAGCGCGTTCATTTCATCCATGCCGATTTTACTGAGATTGCGAATGAGGTCCCGAAAGCGGACGTTGTTACCCTTGACCGTGTCGTGTGCTGCTACCCTGACTTCCGCAGGTTGTTAAAAATGTCGGCCGATCACGGTCGACAGGCACTAGCCCTAACTTATCCGCGCGAGACCTGGTATTTGCGCGTTGGATTAAAAATCATGAATTTCTTTCAAGGTCTTCGAAATGATCCATTCCGCGTGTTCCTTCACCCGGTCGCTGAAATGGATTCCCTTCTCAAACATCAAGGCTTCAAACGAACTGCTCTTCGCCGGCTTTTTGTTTGGGAAATGGCTTTATATCAAAGAGAAGGAATGCCAGCATGAGTTTCCTGTTTGGAAAAAAGCAAAGCATTCAATCACTTGCGGAGGTGCTTGAAGACGGTCGTGAGATCATGAATGCTGAGATGAAAAAGCCGAAATATAATAATTATTCGGGCCCCGAAGTATTTATACATGTTGCTGTGCGCGTTCAACCTAATAATGAGGCTCCATATGAGGCAAAGATGAAGGTCAGCCTTCTGCAGGCTTACCTGCTCAAGCCGGGCGTGCGCGTGCGGGTAAAATATGACCCGGCGAAGAAAGAGCAGGTCACGATGGACGATGAAGCTGCCGCAATTTTGGAACGCAACCCCCAATTAAAAAGATAGATTTATTCTACTTTAGGAAAGTGGTTGTGCCAGTCGGTCGCCTGTTCGAATGCGTAGCCTACGTTCAACACTTTCGCGTCTGCCCAGGCGTGTGAGACGATCTGCAATCCGATCGGGAGTCCCTCTTTTGTGAATCCGCAGGGCAATGACAAGGCTGGTAAACCTGCAAGATTGAATGGTGCGGTGAAGCGTGTCAGGCGTCCGGCCTGCTCGACTGCATCATGACCTTCGATGGTTGGTGCCACGATGGGTGTTGTAGGTATGATCAGGAAATCATGGGTCGCAAAGAAATGCTCGAAGCGTTTCCTGATCTCGGTCTGGGTGCGCCTTGCGAGGATGTACTCGGTGGAGGTGGTTCGCGCCCCGTCTTCCAGCCTGCGGCGGATATCATCACCAAACCAATCGGGTCGTTCTTTTAAGCGCTCGCGATGGACTGCTGCGCCATCGGATTGAGTCATCAGCTTGTTTGCTAATGCAGCGTCGCGTAGCCAGTCCATGTTCACCGCCTCTACCTGACAGCCCAGGGACTCAAAAACCTTCGCAGACTCAGCTACTGCCGCTAAAACCTCGGAATCTGCCTTTTCCAGGTATGCGCCAATCCCCAGGGCGATCTTTTTTCCTTCCACATCATCCAGGAGATGGCTGAGATAATCTCCGGCGAGCATTTTGATCGACGTGGGATCGTTCGGATCATAGACAGAACTGATTTGCAGCATCAATGCAGCGTCTTTCACACATTTTGTCAGCGGTCCCGCATGATCAAGATTCCATGAAAGTGGGAACACGCCCCGTAAACTAACGCGCCCAAACGTAGGCTTGAACCCGACAATGCCGCACAACGAGGCCGGGATGCGAATCGAGCCGCCTGTATCCGTGCCAAGTGCGCCGAGTGCCATGCCTGTTGCCACCGCAATCGCCGATCCACTCGATGAGCCGCCTGGGATGCGGGTTGCATCCCATGGATTGCGCGCCGTCCCGTAATGCGGGTTATTCCCCGTCACGCCCAGCGCAACTTCATGCGTGTTCGTTTTTCCCATGAGAATGGCGCCCGCTTGCTTCAATTTTTCGACAACAAATGCATCCTGTTCGGGAATATGATCCGCGAAGAACTTTGAGCCAGCTGTGGTGCGGATCCCTGCGGTATCGAAGAGATCCTTTACGGCGATGGGGATATCGCGCAGCGCATTCGATGAGAATGTGTGATTTTCGGGAAGTTGGGCCTTGAGCGCCTCTTCTCGATCGACGACCGTGATGAATGCATTCAGCTTTGGGTCGAGGAGCTCGATTTGACGGTAGCAAGCCTCCAGCAGGTCGTGAGGCGATATTTTCTGTCCCCGAAGGTATTCCAGCGCATCGGAGATAGTGAGGGCGTTCGTGTTATTCATGGCCTCCATTATAATTGGCGCGATCACTTTATGTGTCTCACCTCCATCACTTCTTCCAAAAACCGATTTTGGATTTTTCTTTCGACTCTTGCAGTCATGGCAATCCTTCTCTGCGGGGTTGCTACCTCAAAATATGGAGCGGGGGTTTCCTCTGATGCGACGAAATATCTTTCCGTCGCGCAAAACTTATTAACGGGAAATGGCCTTTACGATCATAAAGGCGGACCGCTCCTGGCCTGGCCGCCACTCTATTCGATGATTTTGGCCGGTCTAAGCTTGCTCACCCGCCTGGACGTTTTTGTTGTTGGCTGGTACCTCAACGTTATCCTGCTTGGCCTGAACGTTTTTTTGAGCGGAATGATTTTTTCACGTGTATTTGCAGAGAGACCTTTGTATGCGTATCTTTCCAGCCTCCTGGTTTTCTTATCGATCTCGTCACTGCGCATCCATGCCAATATCAGTTCTGACCCTTTTTATCTGACGCTGACCTTGGGATTTCTGATCGCAGTGGATGGTTACATCGCGAAGCGTTCTTATGCTGCATTTGCCTGGATGGTCCTATTCAGTATCCTGGCTCCACTGCAACGTTACGTCGGTTTAGCAATCGCAGTGACTGCAGAGACGGTGATCCTGATCGAGAATCGCAGGTCCATCCGCATCTTACTGCGCGATGGGCTGATTTTGGGGTTAGCTTCCATCCTTCCCATTGCGTGGTGGCTGATCGTGCATAACATCATGAGATATGGTTCATTATGGGGAGTAGGACCTCAAGTCGTGGATGTATGGACTAATATCTCCCTGGCATTGACAAAGATACTGCATTGGTTTGTCCCCTACCTTACATTCCTGATGCCAATCCTGCTGAGACCGCTGATTCCCATGGGCGCCTCGGCTTTCCTACTCTTTTTGATCAACCGCAGAAACAAGGGGAACGGTCGCGCCTGGATTCAGGCATTTACGGCTCCATCTGTATATCCCACAATGGTTTACGCGGTCATCTATTTCACTGCGCTGGCATTCACCGTGGTGACGGCAGATCACCGCGATCTTTATTCAGACCGTTATTATGTGATTCTGCTCGTGCCAACTGCGCTCCTCATTTGGCTTACATTCGATAAACTGATCGCACCACACCTGGGTTTATCGTCCCGGCAAGTGCAAATTGCATTGATGCTCATTTTTGGATTGTGGTTGGTTTATCCCTTTTATAGTTTCAGTGAATATCTACGCGAGGCCAGAGAGCAAGGCGAGCCCAGTGGGGCGAATATGTTCAATAACCGAGCTTATCATGAAATGACTGTGATTACTGAAATGCAAAAGATCAGAGAAGAACAGCCGGAGGGAATTTTCTACAGCAATTATTCGGACGCAGTCTGGTTCTACACGCGCAAACCTGTCAGGCCGTCGCCATTTGTCGTTGACGACCCTCTGGTGAAGTATGCAGGCTGGCCCTTTGATAAACCGGGTTACATTATCTGGTTCGAGCCAAATGAATATAAGCATTATCTGCCTCCGGATAAGATCGGAGAATTTGCAGACGTGAAGCTGATCTTTCAGGGCAAGGGAGGCAAGATTTATTACGTTCAGGCTCGTCAATAGGGCTAAAGAAATACAACTGGGGCAGAGTTCGCCCCTATGAATAAAAGAGACCCCGACATCTCAGGGTCTCTGATCTATTTACGTGGATCGATGCTTAGAACAACCCGACAACTTTTCCGGTCTTTAGATCTAAATCGACGTCATAGAATACGGGACGAGTTGGCAAGCCGGGCATTGTCCGCATTTCGCCGAGCAGCGGATAGAGGAAGCCCGCACCCACACTGGCGCGGATATCGCGGACCAGCACACGGAAGCCGCGCGGCACGCCTTTGACAGCCGCCTCGGTGCTGAAGGAGAGGTGGGTCTTCGCCATGCAGAGGGGCAGATCGGCAAAGCCAAGATTGGTGAATTGCTCGATCTTGGCTTCGGCTTCAGGCGAATAATCTACACCATCAGCCCGATAGATTTCACGGCAAATCGTTTCGATCTTGATCTTGATCGGTTGCTCCAATGGATAGAGGAAGGTGAAGTTGCTGCGTTTCTCCGCAGCTTTTACCACGGCCTCAGCCAACGCAATGGCGCCCTTCCCGCCTTCCATCCAGTGACGGGAGACGACTGCATCCATGGCGTCGGCTTCCAACGCTGCCTGGCGAATCAGTTCGACTTCGGCAGGCGTATCATTTGCAAAGGAATTGACTGCGACCACCACATTCACGCCGAACTTGAGCGCATTCTCGATGTGCTGGACCATGTTGGGCAAGCCCTTTCGGAGCAGATCGAGGTTCTCTTCTGTGTATTCGGGGGCCAAAGGTTTTCCGGCCACCACTTTGGGTCCACCACCATGCATCTTGAGGGCGCGTACAGTCGCGACCAATACCACCACCTGCGGGACCAAGCCGGAGTAACGGCACTTGATATCCATGAATTTTTCCATGCCAATATCCGCGCCGAAGCCCGATTCAGTAATTACGTAATCTGCCAGCTTGAGTGCTATTTTGTCGGCGATGATCGAGGATTGTCCGTGCGCAATGTTGGCAAACGGACCCGCGTGGACAAAGGCAGGCGTCCCTTCGAGAGTTTGCATCAGGTTCGGTTTGATGGCGTCCTTCATCAAAACGGTCAGAGCGCCAGCCACACCCAGGTCCTCCGCAGTGACTGCTTCGCCCTTTTTGTTCGTGGCAACGACCATCCGACCGAGACGGTCGCGCATATCTTCGAGGCCGGTAGTCAGTGCCAGGATCGCCATAATCTCGGAAGCCACGGTGATATCGTAACCCGAACGATGCTCGAAACCTGTTTCATCCTTGCCGAGACCCACCTGAACTTCGCGTAGGAAGCGGTCATTCACATCAATGACGCGCCGCCACTGAATACCATTCGGATCAATATCGAGCCGGGCAAAGCGCGCCCGTTCTTCGGGCGTGAGTTGGTTTGGATCGGTCTTGTGAATGCCGAGTTTCTTGAGCCTGCGCAGCATGGTAGGGGAGAACTTGCGGTTGCCTTGTTTGTCAGGAGGGCAGAGTGCGTTGAAGAGCTTTTCATCATCCTGCTGCGACTCGTGCATCATGCGCACGTCCAGGGCGGCGGAGCACAGGTTATGTGCGGCGGTGATGGCATGGATATCACCCGTCAGATGCAGGTTGAAATCTTCCATGGGGATAATTTGCGAATAGCCACCACCTGCTGCGCCGCCTTTGATACCAAACGTTGGTCCCTGAGAAGGCTGGCGAATCACAGTAATTACGCGCTTGCCGAGGTGTGCGCCTAATGCCTGGCTTAAACCGACTGTGGTTGTGGTCTTTCCTTCACCGAGCGGGGTGGGCGTGATGGCGGTCACATCAATATATTTGCCATTTGGGCGCTTCGCAAGGCGATTGAGGATCTCCAGTTTGACCTTGGCTTTGTACGGCCCGAACAACTCCAGCTCGTTTTCACGGATACCAAGTTCCGCGGCAATTTGCAGGATCGGCTTGAGCTTTCCGGCTTGTGCGATCTCGATATCTGAAGGGACTGGCCGTAGAAGTCTAAGTTTGGTGGGCGCAAAGGGAACTTTCTTTCCGTTCTTTGAAGTGATAAATCCCGCTTTTTTGGGTTGAGCCTTTTTCACGAGAACTTTTTTCTTCGGTAATGCTTTAGTACTTCTTGATTTTGTCGTAGCCATATTCACTCCTTTGCAGCAGAATTCAGGTAATTATCAGATTTCTGTGTTTTTTGGGAATAGCCTTCTATCCCTGGTTTCCGCGAATTGTGTCATGCACTACCGCGCTGAGCGGATGCTGGGTGAAATGATGCGGAAGTCGAAGCGCGATATCGCGATATTATGCAGTAACCAATGTGCCGAGGGTTTCTCCGTTTAATGCGCGGACGATGGCACCAGGCTCTGCGCCGGAAAATATCTGGACTTTGAGTTCAGGGTTTTGTTTCACCAGTTCCAACATTTGTGTGACCTTTGATTCCATGCCGCCAGTGACGTCGGCGCCGTCAGCTTGCCCTACGCCTTCACTGATCTCATTAAAAGTGCCCGGCGTAATGGTTTCAATTTTGCGTGTCCGGGCAGGGAAATCTTCCCAGACAGCTGATTCAAGCCCCGCGAGGAGGATTCGATTGGGATGGAGCGCGCGTGCGAGATGGCTGAACAGGTCTTCCGTTGAAAGAATTGTCCCACCGCGAATTTCATCAAAAGTAACATCTCCGTAAATGACAGGCACTAGACCGGCTGCCAGGGCCATGCTAATGGAAGTCACCTCCCAAATAGAAACGTTCCCATCGCTGGCAATTACATTCGCCGAGGGTGGAAGCGCGATGGCGGGGATATTCATTTTATGCAAAGCCTTCATCACGAAGCGGTTCAAAGCCGAGGCCTGATACCATACTTCTGCAAACCCTTTCCAATAACTTGCTTCGGTCCTATCGCGTTCCCGGTGTATGAGGGGCGAGGGGCGGGGAAAGAATCCATCGCGTGTATGGTATTCGCTCGCGGCGACATGTCCAAAAGAGCCGGAGCCATGCCCGATGACGAGACGCAGATCCAGGTGAGCCTGCAGCGCAGTCAGGATCTGCAACGCCACGTCTTCAATCACATCCAGTTTTGGGGTGTAAGGCTGAGTTTTGTCTGTAATTAAGGATCCACCGAGTTTAAGAAAAATAAGTTCCTTCATGGCTATATTTAACCACATAAATCGCCTATCGCGATACGCGATCAGCTAACCTGCGATATAATCTCGCCGCTTATGAGCACTGGCGCGCTGGTCATTCTTTTGGTTGCCCTCCTTGCGGCGGGGACATTGCTTGCTGCTCGAATAGGAATTCGCTCTATCCAACGTGCACGCAAAGTAGTCTTTTATCGCACCCGCCGCGCTTACATGCTGGCAGGTTGGCAGTGGCTGGTGCTGGCGCTGGTTTTGTTCTCATCTACCGTCGCATCGGCCTTATTTGGTGAACCCATCGCGCAGCAACTGATTCCTGCGGCTCCTAGCGCAATCATTGGGCTTCCCACAGAAACTTTCACCTCGTCATTGGCCGACCTGGATCTGCCGACTGCCTCACCAACTACTGCGCCGACAGAGATGACGAATCAGGTATTTTCTCCTACGGCAACGAAGACCAGATCTACGAGTATTATATTATCTCCGCAGGGGACGCCGAGCTCGACCCCAACC
>DATGYJ010000104.1:0-7966 GCA_035298105.1 Anaerolineales bacterium
AGAGCCAATGGATTTAACTCCTCTCAAGAATTTCCTGGTCGCCAACGGGGTATATGTATTCAATTTCAAGAACATTTTGTTCGTCGTCCCGCCTTTGGTGATCACGGAAGAGCAACTTGATGAAGGTCTGAATTTGCTCGATGAGGGCCTGGCAGAGTTGATGGATAAACAAACATCGTAGTTCGAAACTCGATATTCGGAAACGTAATATTTGCCTGATTCCGCCCGCTTCGACTGCGTGCCTCTACACCTGCCCTCCCACTCCGCTACGCTTCGGGGACGCTTCGCAGTGGCGGGCGGTGCCAGGGAGTGCATTCGGCACTCCGCTCAGCGCGAAGATCTTTATGTCAGAATAATTTGTAAAAATACAATATCGAATGATCGAATATCTTTCGGAGCCAATATGGAAATGCTAAATTACATCAATGGGGCATGGGTCAAACCGGAGGTCGCGGAATATCTGGAGGTCATCAACCCAGCGACGGGGCAGGTCATCGCCAAAACACCGCTGGGCAGCCGGGCAGATGTGGATCTGGCTGCCCAGGCAGCCAGCACAGCCTTCCCCATCTGGCGGCGCACCCCGGTCCAGGAGCGGATCCAGTACCTCTTCAAGTTGCGGGACCTGCTCAAAACCCACCAGGAGGAAATCGCCCGGCTCATCACGAATGAATGCGGCAAAACGTTCGAAGAAGCCAAAGCCGAGATGGTGCGCGCCATCGAGAATGTGGAAATTGCCTGTGGGATGCCGATGCTGATGAAAGGGGAGCTGGTGGAGGATATTGCCCCCGGCATCGACGAACTGATGATCCGCCAGCCGCTGGGGGTGTGTGCCACGATCGCCCCCTTCAACTTCCCGGGCATGATCGCCTTCTGGTATCTGCCCTATGCCGTGGCAGCCGGCAACACCTATCTCATGAAACCCTCTGAAAAAGTGCCGATGACGATGCAGTTCATTTTCCAGCTGATCGAACAGGTCGGGTTTCCCAAGGGGGTGGTCAACCTGGTCAACGGAGCCAGGCAGGTCGTGGATGGGATTCTGGAGCATCCGGCCATTCGAGCCATCACCTTCGTGGGCTCGACCAAGGTGGCGAGATACATCTATGCCACGGCTGCCGCCCAGGGCAAACGGGTCCAGGCCCAGGGCGGCGCCAAGAACCCGGTCATTGTGCTGCCGGATGCCGATCTGGAGATGGCGACCAAGATCATCGCCGATTCAGCCTTTGGCTGTGCGGGACAGCGCTGCCTGGCGGTCTCCTTTGCGGTCACAGTGGCCGAAGCCCGCAATCCCTTCACCGAAGCGATCTGTGAGGCAGCTGCCACACGGGTGGTGGGCTATGGGTTGGATTCAGGCGTCCAGATGGGACCGGTGATCAACTCGGCCAACAAGGCGAGAGTGGAACAATTGATCGGGTTGGGGGTGCAGGAAGGTGCCAGCGTCCCGGTCGATGGGCGGGGAGCATCCGTCAGGGGTTATGAAGGCGGCTACTTCGTCAAGCCCACCATTCTGGCAGATGTCCCGCGCGGCAGTCAGATTGCCAAAACCGAGATCTTTGGACCGGTCTTGAGCCTGATGCATGTCCAGACGGTGGAGGAGGCGATTGAGCTGGTCAACAGCGGGCAGTATGGCAACCAGGCGAGTCTGTTCACCTCCAGTGGCAATGCGGCGCGGCGCTTCCGCTATGAAGCCGAAGCGGGCAATATCGGCATCAACATTGGAGTGGCGGCGCCGATGGCCTTCTTCCCCTTCAGTGGCTGGAAGGAATCGTTCTTCGGTGACCTGCATGGGCAAGGCATGGATGCGGTCGAGTTCTTCACGCAGAAGAAGGTCGTCGTCGAGCGTTGGCCCAAAGAGTGGTCTAGAAAGTTCTAAGAATCAATTGGCTATCAACAAGGAGTTACTATGATCAAAGTTGCAAATGCACCTTGCTCGTGGGGAGTTCTCGAATTCGATCTGGAAGGCGAAGCGGCAGGATATACCCAGGTTTTGAACGAAATCGTCGAGACTGGCTATCAGGGCACCGAATTAGGTGACTGGGGCTTTATGCCCACTGATCCAGCTCAACTGCGACAGGAAATCCATTCACGTGGTCTTACTCTGCTAGGTGCGTTCGTTCCGGTTATGCTCAAGGACCCGAAAGCGCATGCTCCAGGGATTGAAGTGGCTGTTCGTACGGCGCGGCTGCTGGCAGAAGCTGAAGGCGAACTGCCTTTTATTGTCCTGGCCGACGATAACGGGAAGATCCCGGAACGAACCCAGAACGCAGGACGCATCTTGCCCGAGCACGGCTTGAAAGAAGCAGAATGGAAAATTTTCGCAGAAGGTGCCGAAAAAGTAGCCAGCGCGGTCAAGAAAGAGACCGGGTTGCGCACGGTCTTCCATCATCATTGCGCCGGCTATGTTGAGCGCCCCATCGAGATCGATGTACTGATGAGATCGACCGACCCATCCCTGCTGGGACTATGCCTGGATACCGGCCATTACCGATTCGGTGGTGGAGATCCAATTGCCGGACTTCAAGCCTATAAAGACCGCATCTGGCATGTCCATTTCAAAGACTGCCACCCGGAAATTGCTGCAAGGTCACGCACAGAAAAATGGGATTACTTCACTTCTGTGAGGAATGGCATTTTCTGTGAACTCGGCAAGGGCGAGATCAACTTCCCGCTAGTCAAAGCCGAATTAGAAAAAATCGGCTTTGACGGTTGGATTGTCGTAGAGCAGGATGTGCTTCCCGGCATGGGCAAGCCGAAGGAATCAGCGCAGCGCAACCGCGCTTATCTGGCGAGCATCGGACTCGAGTCCAATGCAGTCAAAGCTTGAACTATTGGGCAAAGGAAAATTACCATGACAACCAAAAAGAACTTGCGTTTCGGCGTGATCGGAGCGGGACGCATTGGCAAGATCCATGCTGAAAATTTAGCCACCCGTATCCCCGGAGTGGAAGTAGCCGCCATTGCAGATGTAGACTTGAGAGCAGCGCAGGAAACAGCGGCCAGGCTTCACATTCCCACAGTAGTAGAAGATTATCATGCGATTCTTGCTGACTCTACTATTGACGCTGTTGCAATATGTTCGTCCACTAATACGCATGCTCAAATCGTCATAGAGGCTGCCGCAGCTGGCAAACACATCTTCTGTGAGAAGCCGATTGACCATGACCTCACAAAAATCGATTCCGCTTTGGAAGCAGTCGAAAAAGCTGGAGTAAAGCTCCAGATTGGTTTCAACCGCCGCTTTGACCCCAACTTCCGCAAAGTGCGAGCAATGATCTTGGATGGCAAGATCGGTGACCCGCATATCCTACGTATTACCAGCCGGGACCCCGCACCGCCTCCCGTTTCCTATGTCAAAGTCTCCGGCGGCATGTTCCTTGATATGACCATCCATGATTTCGATATGGCACGTTATTTGAGCGGCAGTGAGGTCGAGGAGGTGTACACCGCTGCGGGTGTGATGGTCGATCCGGGCATTGGCGAGGCTGGCGATGTAGATACAGCAGTGATCACTCTTCGTTTTGCCAATGGCGCGATCGGTACAATTGATAACAGCCGCAAAGCCATTTACGGGTATGACCAGCGCGTGGAAGTGTTCGGTTCTGATGGCATGATCCAGGCGCACAACAATACCCCCGATAACGATGTGTATTCCAATGCAGGCGGCGTCCATTCAGCCAAGCCGCTCTATTTCTTCCTGGAGCGGTATATGGAGTCATTCATTGCTGAATTGAAGGACTTCGTTCAAAGCATTAAGGACGACACCACCCCGCCGGTTGTTGGGATGGATGGTCGTATCCCGGTTGTGATCGGCATGGCTGCAAAGAAATCTTATTTGGAGCATCGGCCGATCAAGTTAAGTGAGATCGAAAACCCCCTTCCCCAGCCTATTTAAACAAGCCTTTCTCTCAACAGAAAAGACCAAATCCTAAATGATCTGGTCTTTTGGTAACCCTCCCCTAAAAGAGTACCAGTCATAAGTAGACAGATAGATTTGTCTACTTATGACTGGTGCTAAATTGGGGAGGTTGACACACCCTCTCTCTTTAGCGGTTTTTCTCTTTATCGAAAAAGTAATAACGATGGTGCAGAGCTAATTCATTACCTTCTTATTCTTTTCTGCAAACCCCATTCGCCGCTTGACCCGCCCCAATTATGGACACATCTAAGAAGTCATTGCCAGGACGTACTTTTCGATACCACGTCCTGGACAATGGCTATTAAGTGGATACACGACTTAAAATAAAAGCCCACTTTTTAGGTGGGTTTTAGCTGCCGGACGTGGATTCGAACCACGACTGGATGCTCCAGAGGCATCTGTCCTGCCATTAGACGATCCGGCAAAGCGACGGGAATTTTACCATATTATTTTCTGCTTCTACGCCATTTAAACTCATCTGATGTTTTTTTCCTGTGACAGTTGGCACATCTCACTGACGGAGATCAAATTCCATCTTTATTCTCTCAAGGGATGCGCCATCAGCAATCAAGTGTGTGGCATGTTCACGCCCGTTCAGGGCGGGCAGGACCTATTTGCTGCGCGCCGCGCGACGAGTATTGTCCTCCATGTCCAGGAAGATCAACAGCCCTTTAGAAACTGCCTCCAGGCCGAAGAAATAAAATATTCCAGGTAATGGCTGCTGCAAATACGGGGCAAACATATTCAATACGTTCAGGAACGTCGCCCCTTTATCAAAAAAGAGCCCATTGAAATATTGTCCCAGAAATAATAAGAGCGAGAACAGCCAGGATAGAAGATAAATCGTTAAAATGATCCAGGCGACTACGTCCGCCCAGCGCGACAGTCGCAAAACCCCATCCCGGTCGAAATACGTGCCAAGAAAACCTGCCTGCTTCTGATTAGATTCGCTCATCGTAGCCTCCATGCTGAATTATACTGTGCCCTTTGTTATAATATTGCAATAACAAAAGATTTCTGAAGTCTGGTGTAAGCATTTGACGCCAGACATTCATAAATTGTTCCGATAAAAATTTACTTCATTGCGGATCCCATCAGGGCGATACAGTCACTACATGACAGGAGACTGTTTCGGCACTTCCGTCTCGCAATGATAGAAAAGGCATCTATGACCGAAGAAACCAAAGCCACAGACTTTATCCGCGAGGCAGTCGCGGAAGATCTACGCACCGGACGCTTCAACTACGTCCGGACCCGCTTGCCGCCCGAACCGAACGGGTATCTACACATCGGACATGTGAAGGCATTCATGATTGACTACCTCGTTGCCCGGGATTTCGGCGGCGAGCTGATTCTGCGCTTTGACGACACGAATCCTGCCAAGGAAGAAACCGAGTACGTGGATGCCATCGAGGAGGACGCGCGCTGGCTAGGCATCGAATGGAAGCAGGTAACATTCGCGTCAGACTATTTCGATGAACTATATTCCTGGGCTGTGAAGCTGATCAAGATGGGATTAGCTTATGTGGATGATCAGAGTCCCGAAGAAGTGAGCGCTAATCGCGGCACACTCACCGAGCCAGGAAAAAATTCTCCCTACCGTGAGCGCAGCGTGGAAGAAAATCTTGACCTGCTGGAACGTATGAAGAACGGCGAATTCCCCGATGGCTCACGTGTCTTGCGCGCCAAGATCGACATGGCGCATCCAAACATCAACCTGCGTGATCCGGTCATGTATCGCATCATCCATGAGCCGGCGCACCATCGTACCGGGAATAAATGGAAGATTTACCCAATGTATGATTGGGCGCACGGGCAAAATGATTCCATGGAAGGAATCACGCATTCCCTTTGTTCGCTGGAATATCGTGATCACCGCCCCCTCTATGAGTGGTTCCCTGAAATGCTGGGGGTTTTCAAGCCGCGTCAAATTGAATTCGCGCGTCTCAACATTAACTACACAGTGATGAGCAAGCGCAAACTTCGCCGGTTAATCGAAGAAAACTTGGTAAGTGGCTGGGATGATCCGCGCATGCCTACTCTGCGCGCGATGCGTCGCCGCGGCTACACCGCCGAAGCCATCCTGGACTTTAACAATCGCACGGGGGTTTCCAAGGTTGCCACAATCAATTCCGGTGTTATGGTAGACATGGCCCTCCTCGAAGCTTGTGTCCGCGACGATCTTAACAAGCGCGCTCCGCGGCGCATGGCCGTCACGAAACCGCTCAAACTGATCATTGACAATTATCCAGATGATCTGGTTGAAGAGATGGAGGCAATTAACAACCCCGAAGATCCGAATGCCGGTACTCGCAGGATTCTGTTCTCGAAGATCCTTTACATAGAGCAGGAAGATTTCCGCGAAACACCCCCGCCGAAATATTACCGCTTATATCCAGGCAATGAAATCCGTTTGCGCTACGCTTATTTCGTCAAGTGCACGCATTTCCTCAAGAACGAGGCAGGAGAAGTCATTGAAGTACATTGCACTTACGATCCATCCACGCACGGTGGGGACTCACCTGATGGCAGAAAAGTGAAATCTACGATTCATTGGATTTCCGCTGCCCACGCGCGAGGAGCGGAATTCCGTATGTATGATCGCCTCTTTATGAAGGAAGACCCGGAAGAAGGCGAAGAAGGATACCTGGCCTGTTTGAATCCGGATTCACTTCGTGTTCTCAATGGATACGTGGAACCACTTCTCACGCAAACGAATCCCGGTGACCGTTTCCAATTCGAACGCCTCGGATATTTCTGCACCGATCCAGACTCGACCGATGGTAAACCTGTATTCAATCTGACAGTCTCATTGAAGGACACCTGGTCGAAGGTAGAGAAATCGAACAAGGCGAGATCTTTGTAAAACTCTATGCGCCGCTGCAGCCGGCGCCCTGAGTGAAAAAGAGGCAATATGACATCACGGCCCTCCGAGAAATTTCAGGAACTATTGCTCAACTTCTCTCAATCTGAAGAGATTGATATCCGCCACAATATCGAGAATGCACTTTGGGCTGAGTATGGCGCAGAGTATGCAGTATTCGTACTTGACATGTCTGGCTTTTCCCTGTTGACCCGCAAATATGGAATTGTCCACTATCTTTCCATGGTGCGGCGTATGCAGCTGACAACCGAACCCATCGTCAAATCCTATGGCGGGAGCATGATCAAGTATGAAGCGGATAATTGCTTCGCCGTCTTTCCCGATCCTCTTTCGGCGGTCAACGCGGCCATTGCCATGCAACATGCATTCGAGGCCGCGAATCTTCTGACTTCAGATGACCTTGACATTTACATCTCCTGTGGAATTGATTATGGCAAGCTGTTGATCGTTGGACACGAAGATTGTTTCGGTGACCCGGTCAATCGGGCATCTAAAATGGGAGAAGATCTGGCCGCAGCAGGCGAGATTCTAATTACAAAAGAAGCCATGGAAATGATCCCGGCAGAGGCAGGCATCCGGGCTCACGAAATGAACGTGTCGATCTCGGGAATTACCATCCCTGCCTTTATGATCGAGTATCGGAGCGAGGAAAAAAATTCCGCATAAGTCCCAGGGTAAGAAACAGACCACCTCAAGACGGCGGTCTGTTTTTATCGCATGTTTTTCAGCGTAGAAACCTAATAAGAAGCAAGACAACGGCGATCACCAGCAATATATGGATCAGATTGCCGCCTCCCCAGCTACCTCTGCCTCTCCAACGCCCTCTTCTGCCCCACCCAAAAGAACCTAGGAGCCATAATATTAACAATATGATGATGATCGTTTCAAGCATGTGAATTCTCCTTATGCCGCGTATTAAATCGTTTAACGATTTCGCTGGAAGCGCGTTACTTGCGCTCGCATCTTACAGAAGTGCCGGCACAACGATCATAGTTTGCAACCATTTAGAAATGGAGATTTCATCTTTTCCAAGATTGTACGGGTACAATAGTACAGATTAGAAATATTATCTGGAGTGCTCTCATGATTCAAAGACTTTTCTTTATTTTTGTTTTTGTTTTTCTGTCTGCTTGTAGTTCGGTTACTCAACCCGCCTCCACCCCAGTTGA
>DATGYJ010000105.1:0-35052 GCA_035298105.1 Anaerolineales bacterium
AAAGGCTTGGAACTGCTTCGGCTTGCTTTTTAGTTTTTCGTAGGTCAACATGTCTCAATTATGCACGAGATTTTTAGCAAATCGTCCGGCGCGGTGTGGCAAATCGTGCCGGACGAAGAGGTGTGGCTCTGCACAGCGCGATTTATAGATAAAGGAGAATCCATGCCATCCCAACACCCGCTCGCCGGAGTCTATGCTGCAGCAGTGACTCCGATTAAACCTGATTCATCATTAGACCTTGACTCCGTCTCTGCCTTACTAAAATTTCTTGCCTCGCGCGGCTGTCATGGCGCCGTGCTGTTTGGCACGACTGGTGAAGGTCCATCCTTCTCGCCAGCCGAACGTGAAGTGATCATGCGCTCTGCATGTGAACTTCGCAAACTCATGCCTGATTTTCGCCTGCTCGCCGGAACTGGGACCCCGAGCCTTTCAGAAACCATAGACCTGACCAAACTTGCCTTCGACCTCGGCTTCGAGGGTGTCCTGGTTGTTCCTCCCTATTACTTCCGCAAAGCAACCGATAACGGTTTGTTCACCTGGTTCAGCGAAGTGATCAAAAGAGCCGTCCCCTCGAATGGATATTTGCTTGGTTATCACTTCCCAAATGTCGCCGGAATCGGTTTTTCAATGGAATTACTGGCGCGCCTCAAAGATGCCTTCCCCGTTCAGTTTGCAGGGATCAAAGACTCATCCCATGATGCTGATTTCGCCCGAAATCTCGGTGGTAAATTCGGCTCTGACCTGGTGGTGCTCACAGGGACGGATTCATATCTTCAGCTGGCCATGCAAAATAAAGCCGCGGGATGCATTACGGCGCCCGCAAATATCATCTCACCGGAGTTGCGTGAAGTGTGGAATTTGATGGCTGAGGGAAAAGATGCAACGGAAGCACAGGCACGTGTGAAAACGCAACGCGACGTCCTTGATAAATATCCGCCCTTCCCGCCCACCCTGAAAGCCTTGCTTCACCGCCTGCATGGATTTCCGCGTTGGTCGGTCAGACCGCCATTGGAGTCGATCTCAGAGAAGCAGGAAGAACAAGTAGTTCAAGAATTTGAGATGCTGAAAGTCTAAAATGCTCTGGCGCCGCCCGTGGTCGAATTCGCCGCGAGCCTCTCGCTATTTTTGACCGAAATAGGGCTTCCCATCGTGCAGGGCGCGGATCGCCTCAACCAACTCTGTGCCTGCGGAGTCTTTCATCAAGTAGCCTGCCGCGCCCGCTTCCAGGGCACGCTGGCGATACTCCGTGGTATGGTGCATGGAAAGGATTGCCACTTTTGTGTCCTTGCATATGGCACAGATTCTTTTCGTGGCCTCGATACCATTCATCACCGGCATGGAAATATCCATGAGCACCACATCGGGACAGTACAGCATCGCTTGTTCTACGGCTTCCTGCCCATTCGCGGCGGTAGACACAACTTGTATATCTCCCGCGGCTTCAAGCAGGTAACGCAAGCCATCAAGAAGGATGGCATGATCGTCGGCAAGCAGAACCGTGATCATAATGGTTTCTGCTCTCGAACTTCGTTGTGTTCTCTAATAGGAATACTTACCTGCACCTTTGTGCCCTGGCCAGGAACTGATTTCACTTTCAAATTACCGCCAAAGGCCTCTGCGCGCTCGCGCATGATCGTCAACCCATGGCTGCCGGGCCGATTGGCCTCCTGCCAGGATACAATGCCCATACCGTTATCCTGGACGATCAGGGAGACCGCATCCTCTTCCTGGCGCAGCGAGAGATTGATCTGACTGGCTTGGGCATGGCGCACAATATTCATGAGTGCTTCTTGTGCAATGCGCAGGAAAGTCATTTCGATGCTTGAGCCCAAACGTGGAATAGATTGATCTGAGTGCTCAAAAAGGACATCGAGACCGTATCGATTCTTGAACACATCAATGTACGCCTGCAGAGCTGCTTCCAGCCCGTAATCGTCTAGTACGGCGGGGCGCAGATCAGTCATTACATTGCGAATAAGCGCGATCGCCTCCGTTGTTAGCTGCATCGAATCCTTCATGCGCGAACCCATGCGCTGCAGCAAATCTTCTGAAAGCTGGCTGTTAATGATGATCAGATTGATGTTCAATGCGGCCAGGGTTTGACCGACGCGATCGTGCAGTTCACGCGCCAGGGCTCGACGTTCCTCCTCCTGGACTTCCACCAGGCGCTGAGACAGAATCTGCAGGCGTTGATGACTTCTACGCAATGCGCTTTCCATCTTTTTTCGTTCCGTGTCGTCACGGATGGTAACCATCACATCCCAGCCCGGAATGTTCGATATCGGGGTAAGCATCACATCCACAGGGAATTCGTCACTGTTCTTGCGACGTCCAAAGAGATCCATCCCCGGCCCCATGACTCGTTTAACAGATTGCTCGCCATACGTGCGGCGATGCTGAATGTGCAGAGCCTGGAAACGTTCGGGGATCAGAATGTCAACTTGTTTGCCCAGGATTTCATCGGGCTCGTAACCAAACAGGCTCGCAATTTGCGCATTAGCATGGACAATTACCCCTGTCTCGTCTGCAATCACGACACCATCAGGCGCAGTATTCAGCAGCAAGCGGGCGGTCGCCTCACTGGTTCGCAGGGCTTCTTCCGCCTTCTTTCGTTCCGCAATTTCCTCGCGTAAAGACTGGTTCATGGCTTGTATGGTGGCGGTTCGTTTCTGCACACGGCTTTCCAGTTGCAGGTTGAGCTGGTGAAGAGCATCCTCGGCCTGCTTACGCTCGGTGATATCATAAAGGCAGTTGATCGCCTCAACGATTTCGCCGTGCTCATTTTTCAGCGGTAAGGGGTGCTCAATGACATTTCTTCGGAGACCATCCTGGCGTTCAATAAGAATTTCCAATTCGTCTGGTTTGAGGATCTCACCGTTCAGGATGCGCGCCATCGGGCAATTTTCGTGAGGCATCCACCTCCCATCGGGATAATACAGTTTGAATGAACCACAATACTTTTCGTTTGGATCGTTCTTGGCAGGTTCACGTCCCCATAATTCCGCGGCTCGATGATTGTATTCCCGGATCAAGCCATTGGCGTCGCAAGTGTAAACGGCGATGGGAACCAGATCGAATAAACTGCGATAGCGTTCCTGGGATTCGCGCAGCGCTTCTTCCGCTTGCAAGCGTTCGGTAATGTCGAAGGCCGTCCCACCAATCAGTGCTGTGCTGCCGTCTGGTCCCGGGATAGGAAACTTGTTGACCAGCGAATAGTGGAGAACTCCATCACCTTGCTTCAGCGTCTCAACGACTTGCACGCCGGTCGGATCCATGAGTGCCTGCTCATCGTTTTTCTTGAATTGAGTCGCAACTTCCGGAGGGAAGACTTCCTCGTCGGTCTTGTCGTAGAGTTTCTCCCGTGAAGTACTGAAAGCTTTTTCTGCTGCGGCGTTAGCGTACACATAGTGCCCCTGAACATCTTTGATCCAGGCAAGTCCGGGCAAATGCTGCATAAACCGGGCAAACCGTTCCTCACTCTGCCGCAAGGACTCTTCCACTTGCTTGCGCTCGGTAATATCCAGGGTGACGACAATCGCCTGTCCGATCGAGCCGACCAGGGGAGCGTATTGTGACCAGTACACACGGCCATTACGCCTGTTTTCGGAACTGGTCGTTTCCCCTGAGAAAGCCCGTCGCAAGTGTTCCTCCAATCTCTGCCGGCTCTCTCCACTGAATATCTCTGACGCAGTATGACCTTCGAGCCTCTCACGTGACAGCCCAAAGGACTCGGTTACCACTCCATCGGCAACCAGGTAACGGAAGTCTCTATCCACCACATAGACTCCGCCACTCGGAATACTGCGTGCGATTGTTCGATACAGCGCCTCACTGGCGCGCAAAGCCGCGTTAATTCGCAGTTTCTCGATCGCCGTCCAGGTTCGTTCGGCAACAGTTTCAAGCAATGAAACTTCCTCCCGGCTCCACTCACGCGGCATGTCGTCGCTCACCCACAACGACGCGACCCAACGATTTTCACGCATCAGGGGAACAGCAACATAGGCGCGTTCTCCATTCAGCACATAGACCCTTTCATAATCCTGTGCCGTGCGCGGATCGGTTCTCGAATCAGTATTGACAACTGTTTTCCCGGCTATCATCTCGGCAGTAGTAATGCTGCTGTAATCAGAAACTTTATGCGTACCTGCCACCGATTCCACGCCGCGACAATAGTCGCGGTGAACCGTTTCGCGGTCATTTTCAACGTCAATCTCATTGAACAAACAGCGCCTCGCCTGCAGGTGCTCGCCAACAGCCTTCGAGACACTAAACAGCAATTCATTCGGGTCTTCAAATTTGCGTATTATTTCACTGATTTCTGTCAGTAGAGTCAGGCGGTTTTCTGCTTGCTTGCGCTCGGTGATATCTTGTAGAAGCGCGACGAAATAATCGACGGAACTATCTGAGCGCCGCACTGCTCGTACTGAAACGGTGCTATCGATAATCTTCCCATCCTTACGGATCCAGCGTTTGTCCAGTGAATAAGCGTCGATCTCCCCGGCGAGTACACGATCGAACTGTGTGCCATCCGCCTGCAGGTCGTCAGGATGGGTCATCTCAGCCCAGGTCTTCGTCAGTATTTCGCTGCGTTCATAACCCAAAATCTTGCAGATCTCATCATTGACTTCGAGAATGCCTTGGGAGGGCGAGGTGATCGCCATACCTATCAGCCCAAGTTCGAAGTAACTACGGAAGCGCGCTTCGCTCTTGCGCAGTTCTTCTTCGGCGCGTATGCGCTCGATCCCAAAGGCAAGCTGGTGTGCAATGGTCAGGCTGAGTTCCACCTCTTCTTCGCTGAAAACGTGAGGTGCATCGAAGTACGTCATAAACTTGCCAATGAGCCGGGCATTGGAGACCAGCGGAATGAACGCCAGCGAACCGATGCCTTCGGCTTTGATCACCGCCCTGAGCGCGTCGCTCAGGTCAGCCACGGCGATATCGTTCATGCAAATTGGCTCCGGATCATTTACGTCAGGCGTCCAGGGCGAATGACCATCCGTAGCTTTGCGGTAGTCATCGGATAGCCTGCGCCAGGCGACAAACCGCATCACATCCACATTGTCATAAAGCAGGATCGAAGCACGGTCACACTGCAGCGCGCTGAAGATTGCATCCAACGCGGCATTGAACACGCCCTCGAGTGAATTTGTACGATGCAATTGATCTGCCAGTTGATATAACGCCTCTTGCTGTCGCGCCGATTCAGCCAAGTCTCGTTCTATTCGCTTACGTTCAGTGATCTCAGTACCGTATAAATTAACGTAACCCGCTTCACGGACCGGTGCCAGGGTACAGGAAAACGTTTTTCCATTTTGCTCGATTTCGATTTCTCCCTTCCGCCCTGAAGCAAACACCTCCGAGACACGTTTCTGCAATTCATCTGGTACAGTTTGATTGATTTGTTGCTTCCAGGCTTCCAATAAATCCTGGCTGGGCCTGTTGGCATAAAGGACCTCACCACTCCGCGTCAGACGCATAACCGGATTGGGATTTTCCTCAGGCATTCTTGAGATGATCGCGATCTCCTCCTGGGCCTTCTTGTTTTCATTAACATTTTGTGCCACACCAAACATCCGCTCCGCATGTCCCTCAGCGTTGTAAACGATTTTTGCGTTGATCTCCAGCCAGACCGTCTCGCCGTTTTCAGGGTTGATCACGCGGCACTCCAAAGCACGCAGATCAGTATGACTTGCGATGCATTTCGCAGCTGCCTTAGAAACCGCTTGTAAGTCTTCTGTGGATATTAACCTTTGAACAGTCTCAATACCATTCTTTGGCAGCAAACCTGCTGAAAAACCAAGTACCTGCCCAAAGTTATCAGCCACCGTATAAATCTGTGTTTGAAAATCCCATTCCCATGTAAACATCCGTGCGGTTTCCGTGGCCAGGCGCAGTCGTTCCGCGGACTCGCGCAGAACTCTTTCCGAGTGCTTGCGATCGGAGATATCAAGGATCACGCCCATGGTGTAAAGCGGGTTCTCATGTGCATCACAGATGACCGAACGTGTCAGTTCAACCCAGGTGACCCCGCCGTCTTGGCGCACATAGCGTTTTTCAAATTGGTAGAAGGGAATTTTCCCGGCGACGAGCTGCTCATGCAGGTTAAGCTCAATTTGATAATCGTCTTCAAATGTAAAGTCTTTGAGGCCCCGCCCAAGCAACTCCTCTTTCTCATAACCTAGAATACGACAAAACTCTTCGTTAACGCTAATGTGTTTGCCCTCCAGCGAAGATTCCACGATCGCAATGGGTGCGTGTTCATAAGGTGCCGGCGGATGTTTTCCATTCGATGAAGCAGGCTTTGATGCAGCGCGGCGAACCTTGGCGGCCGTTTTCGACTTAGGCGGTTTTTTTGCCGCCCGGGGGTTTGGAGCTGTTTTCATACTTTACCTTCTAATTCCAGGTTGCCAAAACGACGCACAAAACTTTCCCGCTTGCCTCAGCGCTCGCTTCGATATTTAATTATAGTGCTTTCATCGCTAATACCGAGATATCATTTGTCCTCCCATGCAAAACCCGCCGCGTGGCATGTAAACGGCGGCTGGTGCACTTGGGAGCTTGAATAAAGAATGGACTATGGGAGAATTGAAGGCTTTGTAGTATCAAGCTGCTTCTCGCACTGGAGAACAGCTGGATCTGTCCTATTGCAAATATTATACGACTATATTTGTCAATAATTCAAGTTGGTTTGTTGCTGTTTTATTACATAAGGGGCGCCAGCCCGGTTTTCAGGTACGTCCCTGATGGCTGGGGGCTGCCGGTTCCTTTTGCACAGGGGTGAATAATGGTGAATCAATAAGCGCCATCCCTAAAAACAGCTCCTGGTGCGGGAACTTTTTTTAGCTATCCTTCATCTAAAATAAAAAAGGAGGACGAACATCGAGACCATTCTGCCTCTGTTCGTTCCTCCCCATCGTCCCCTCTGATCTTCCCCCATTCGCCTCAACAATCCTGTACTGATCCTGTACTGATCCTGTACTCATCCCGTACTATCGAGATGATTATCTTTCGGGGGTCATTCACTCTGAAGACCATTTACCGTCTCAGCTGATCCCAAGCAGCGAGCCGGCCAACTTTTGCTCGACCCACGATCAGCCGCCGGTAACAAGGATATCGGTTCGAATTTAGATACTTTCTACGAAATGATAAGGGCGTGGGCCCTGGTTTATTGTGTACAATATCCCCATGAACACATGGCGACTACTTATGACTGCTTCTGCACGCGGTGCGTGGAACATGGCTGTAGATGAATCGATCCTCGAACATGTTGGACGCGGCGCCTCTCGGCCGACCGTGAGGCTATATGCCTGGGACCCGGCCTGTCTCTCCCTTGGGCATGCTCAACCCTTCGCCGATGTTGACTCTGCGCGTCTCCAGGAACGCGGCTGGGAAGTTGTCCGCCGCCCTACGGGCGGGCGCGCGATCTTACATACCGATGAGCTTACCTATTCAGTGGCCGGAAGCGCCGAGGAGCCCATCCTTACGGGCAGTGTACTGGAAAGCTATAACCGCCTCGCCCGGGCTTTGCTGCTCGCCGTAAAAGATTTGGGGCTGCCGGTGGAGATGAAGAAACTTGCAGCAGATCACGGTTCCAATGGGGCTGCGGCAAACCCGGTCTGCTTTGAAGTTCCGTCCACATATGAAATTACGGTAGGCGGGAAAAAATTAATTGGTTCCGCCCAGGCTCGCAAGAAAGAGGGCGTGCTCCAGCATGGCTCATTGCCTTTGACAGGCGATTTGACGCGTATTTGCCAGGCATTAGTCTTTGAAAGCGAGACTGCGCGCTCAGCTGCCTCGCAACGGTTGCTCACACGGGCTACAACCGTAGCATCCGCTCTGGGACGTGTGGTCACCTGGGAAGCGGCAGCACGGACATTCATCCGGGCGTTTGAGACACAATTAGGACTATGTTTTGAGAGAGGGGAGTTGTCTGAATCCGAATCCAGAAGAGCAGATGAGTTGGTCAGAGAGAAATACGCTCACCCATCCTGGACCGAACGTGTATAACCTGTAAGGGTACAACGACGCTTCGGTTGGCAGCACTCAGCGCGATGGTTGTGCCCTAGCCCTGGTCGGTGACAAAGATCGAGTTGGGGTAACCGAGCGCGGCAAAGAACTTGAAGAGATAAGCCTCGGCATTCTTCTGCGCCTGTGCCAGAATCCCATCCTCAAGTGCGGCTTTGAGGATCTCCTCTTCTGCCCGCTGGCGGACCAGTGTCTCCAAATTGACATCTGGCTTGGCAAGAATACCTGTCTGGCGATCATAAACATAGGATTTTTCATTATCGAGCGTAGCAATAAAAACTTCAGCAGGCGGCAGCTTCACCGTCAGTACACCGTTTTCGAAATGTAAATCGCCGGGCTGGATTTTTTCCATGTCGATGCCTGCGATCACCGTACCGTGCCCAACGAATAAAATCTTGTCGCCGAATAGGGACTTGAATGTGCCGCCACCTGTTTCACCTGTAATCACTTTTTCAATGCTATATTGGATGGTTTCGAGGCGTGCCAGCGCGCGGACCTCGTTGATATACGTTACAGGATCGGGAATGATCGTCGGTGTTGGGTGCAGCAGGTTTGACATCTGGGTCTGCAGGGCCTGGTTCGCCTGGTTGACCTGCTGGAATGGTGCAGTCGCTGCTTGCGCGCTTTGTCGTACGGTTTGCACAATAAAATATGCGGCAACCAGCACCACACCGATAATCAACACGGAGAGTAAGCTGTTGTTTTTCATGCCGGTATTATAATCTCAATAGATCACACGTGAACCATAAGCACTTTTTGTTAATAATATTCATATTAACCGTCACTTTTAGCGTTGCAAATTGCAACTTGCCGCGCCTAAGCCTGGTTGAAGCAACCGCAACTCCAACCGTGACTCCTGCTGATCTGACGCCTACCGATACAGCCCTGCCGCCTTTTCCTACGGTAGAACTTGGTCTCGCTGAAAATCCCTTGATCCTGGCGCTGCCACCGTCTGCAAACAAACCCGAGCAAATCGAGGCTGCAAAAGTGATCGCCTCCCAATTTACGGAACGAACTGGTTACACCGTCGTTACGGCGATCCCCGATTCCTACACAGCACTGGTAGATGCCCTGCAGAAAGGCAACGCACATATTGTCCTGCTCGATCCGTATTCGTACGCGCTGGCTTATCAAAGGGGCCTGGTTCATGCCTCTTACGCAGTTTTAAAAGATGGCGAGGAGAAATATGGGGCGCAATTCCTGGCCGCCCGCAAAAGTGGTTTCAAGCCCTATTTCGATGAACGGCTGCACAGGAATATCACAGAGGATGCCGGGAGCGCTCTGGCACAGTTTGCGAGTAAGAAACCCTGCTGGAGCGATGAAACCTCTCCATCAGGTTATGTCGTCCCGCTCGGTTATCTCAACGCCAATCAGATCGTTACGAAACCCGCCGCATTTGTGGAAGGTCATCCAACGGTTGTGCGTTCCTTGTATGTAAGCGGCATCTGTGATTTCGGCGCTACTTATATCGACGCGCGCAAGTTCCCTTCCCTGGAAGACGAATTCCCTGATCTGATCGAACAAGTGATTGTGGTCTGGCGGATCCCGCCCATCATTCCATATGATGTCCTGGCATTCTCGACGGACATGCCACAGGGAATGCGCGACCTCTTTGCAAGTCTCGTTCCTGCCATCATGCAAACGGATACAGGCAAAGCCGCGTTCAAAACCGTATACGGAATTGAGGAATTACAGGCGGCCAACGATGGGGATTACGAAGAGTTCCTCACCTATGTGAAAGAGTCTGGCGTGGATCTCTCTACGCTTGTAAAATAGTTATTCTATCATTGATCTTCATGAAAAGAATTTTTTTGAACAAAAGCCACTTGTCTATTTCATCAATACAATGTAGTATTAGTGTGCACGTCGCAAGGGAAGCTTTCCCAAATAAAATCTTTTCAAGAGGAGAAGAATTATGAAGAAGTCACTGCATCTACTTTTTGCTGTGATGGCGGTTCTCGTGCTGGTAGTCTCTGCCTGTGCACCCGCTGCCACTCCGGTGCCTACTCAGCCACCCGCCACTCAGCCGCCTGCCACTGAGGCGCCAACTGCTACGGAGGCGCCGACCGAAGCGCCGACGGCGACTGAACCGCCGACTGTCGCTCCGCCAACAGCCACTCCACCTCCACCCCCGGTTTGCGATAAGTTAGCTGATGCGCCAGCTGCCCCGGCAGCCGGAGAACTTGGCTCAGCGGACAACCCCATCGTGATCACTTTCGTCCCCTCCGGAGATACCGGTAAGATCACAGTAGCTGGTACTGCCATCGCCGACTGTCTGAGCCAGATGACTGGTCTTACCTTCAAGATGGAAGTTGGTACTACCTTTGCCGCATCCATTGAAGCGTTGGGCGCCGAGAAAGCTCAAGTTAGTTTCCTCAACACCTTCTCGGTTCTGCTGGCTGAACAAAAGTATGGCATCATTCCCGCCCTGGTTGCCATTCGCAAATATGCAACCAATGATCTTGATCCGGATAAGGATTTAGGCGGGCAGTTGGAGCCGTTCTATAAAGGGCAGTTCATTGCCAATGTGGCCTCTGGAATCAAAAGCTTTGCCGATTTGAAAGGTAAATCTTTCTGTTTCGTTGATCCGAATTCCACCTCGGGCTACATTGTCCCGCGCATTATTCTGAAAGCCAACGGCATTGACCCGGATACGGATTTCTCCGCCACCCAAAACGCCGGTTCTCACCCCAACGTAGCTACGGCTGTTTATAAGGGCGACTGCGACGCAGGCGTAACCTTCATCAACGTTCTGACGGATGCATCTGCCAAGTTACAAGACACCTATCCTGATATCACCGATAAGGTCTCTGTCTTTGCAGTCACCGATCGCATCCCGAATGATGGCATGCAATTCATCAAGACTCTGGATCCGAACCTTCAGAAAGTCATTGTCGAAGGCATGATGGCCATGGCAAACGACCCAGGCGGCAAGGCTGTTTTGAAGAGCCTGTATAATTACGACGCTTTCCAGGAGGTCAAGCCTGACTTCTACAACGACTTTGCGGCTGTCTTGAAGAAGGCTGGCGTTGATCCTGCTGAGCTTGTGAAATAGCTTGTCTTCCGAATCTGGCAGGTTTTTAAAACCTGCCAGATTTTTTATCTTATCTCCCATACGATCATGCTAAAAGTTGAAAACCTCACAAAAACTTACCCAAACGGTACACAGGCACTGAAAAACGTCAGCTTTGAAGTCAAAGACGGTGAATTTTTGGCGGTCATTGGTCTGAGTGGGTCGGGCAAATCTACGTTACTGCGCTGCATCAACCGTTTAATCGAGCCAAGCTCCGGAAAGATCTACTGGAATGACCAGGATGTCACGGCGGCTTCAAGCACGGAGATCCGCAAAATACGCCGGCAAATTGGGATGGTGTTTCAACAGTTCAATTTGGTGAAACGTTCTTCTGTGTATACCAATGTACTGTCGGGCCGGCTGGGTTACGTAAACCCCTTTTCAAGTTCTCTGCATTTATTTTCCGCTGAGGATCAAAAGCGCGCCCTGGCCAGTCTCGAACAAGTCGGGTTGGCCGACAAGGCCCATGTGCGCGCCGATTCGCTTTCAGGTGGACAACAGCAACGTGTGGGTATCGCGCGTGCCTTGATGCAGGAGCCCAAACTGATTTTGGCGGATGAGCCGGTGGCTTCATTAGACCCGGTTCTGGCGCATTCGATCCTCAAATATCTTGAGCAGTTAAATAAATTACAAGGCATCACTGTTCTTTGCAGTCTGCATTTCCTCGATCTGGTGCACCGCTACGCCACCAGCGCCATAGCGCTCAAAGACGGTGAGTTAGTATTTCAGGGATTGCCAAAGGAAATTGACGATGCTCAATTCAAAGCCATTTATGGGCAGGAAGCCGAGCGTGTCTCAGTCATTTGACTCTGGTTTCAAACAGTAACCCACCAGCGTCCTGTCAATGTAAGTATTCAGACTACCTCATTTATTTTCTCCACACCAATTATTTATGGCTACTTCAGAAAGCACCCTCAAACCTCCGCTCAACCCTGCCTCAGTTTTGCTTTCCTCTTTGATACTGCCCGGATTAGGACAGTTCTTATTGAAGAAGAAGTCGAACGGCTTGTCAATCCTTCTAACCGCGGCAGTTTCGGCATTCTTAATTAATTGGTCCTTCGTCCATCAAAATGTTGGGAAAGTGAACATTGGCGGATTCATAACGAGCTGGTTATGGCTGCCATTCATTCTATATTGGATTTGGAACGTTCTGCATGCCCGTGCATTGGCAGAAAGGAAAAGTTTCAGCCTATTCCCCGCGATCCTCTTTATAGGTATCATCGTTTATGTCATCGCCTGGAGTGTGACGGGAATCAAACTGAGCCGGCTCGTCGAGCGCTTCAACGATGCACGGATCGTATCTACTAATCTGCTTAATCCGGATGTCATTACGATCTCTGTCAATGGCGAAGACCGGATCTGTTCCTGGAGCTGCCTGTCTGCGTACATCAGCGATAAGCTCGCCGGGCGCTCCACAGCAGGTGTCATTCGCGCCAGCAACAACCTGCTGGATATCGTCGGAAGGATGAAGCTCCAACCTGCTCCCAGATGGCGGGTCAATCTTGGCCTGGCTGCAGCCGGCAGCAGGGCGAATACATTCGTTGCCGGTTCCATGATCGAGACGATCGCAATGGGCCTGATGGCAACACTTTTCTCTACAGTTTTGGCAATTCCGGTCAGTTTTTTGGCCGCTCATAATGTTATGGAACGTGTCCCGGGGGGCATAGTTATCTATTACATTGCGCGAACAATTTTGAATATCGTCCGCGCGATAGATACAATTGTCTGGGGGCTGTTGGTCATTGTATGGGTGGGATTGGGAAGTTTCGCCGGCGTGATCGCCCTGACGATCCACTCGGTTGCGGCATTGAGCAAATTATTTTCGGAGGAGATCGAGCATATCGACCCTGGTCCCGTGGAGGCAGTCACAGCGACAGGCGCTAATTTGCTCCAGAGCATCCGCTATGCGGTCATCCCGCAAGTCGTGCCATCCTTCCTGGCTTATTCACTCCTGCGCTGGGATATCAATATGCGCTCGGCAACGATCATCGGGTTCGTAGCTGGCGGTGGAATCGGCTTCTTCGTTGTGGAAACCACACGCATGGGTGGATATCAACAATATGCCACGGCTTTGTGGGTGGTCGCAATTGTGATTATTCTAGTGGACTATATCAGCGCAAAATGGCGCGAAGCAATCTTAAAGGATCAGCCCCAAAAGAGCGAAGTCAGGAAACCTGTCCTTAATACCCTGCGTTTAGCATTCTATGTGATTCTGGGTTTGGCTGCTTTTATCTATTGCTGGGATATTACGGAAATCAGCATCAGAAGCTTGTTCCACCCCGGCAAAAACTTTGGTCAGCTCATTCTGGACTTTGTAAGCATCGATCTCACCCCGAAGGTCTTCCAGACCGTTCTGCAACAGATGCTCGTTACTATTTTCCAGGCGATGCTCGCGACGACTTTGGGAGGGATCCTGGCGTTACCATTCAGCTTCCTGGCTGCCAAGAATCTGACGGGTCGCAGTCGTTTGTCTGCCTGGATCTACTATGTGACGAGGGGCATGTTCAATATCCTGCGCTCGATCGAAGCGCTGCTCTATGTGGTTATCTTCGTTTTCTGGGTTGGCATCGGTCCGTTTGCCGGTATGCTGGCATTGGCAGTGACCTCCTTTGCGTTGATCGGCAAGCTGTTCTCGGAAGCGATCGAGAACATCGAATCTGGCCCTATCGAAGCAGTTACGGCAACGGGCTCTAATCAATTGCAAATGATCGTTTATGCGGTCCTGCCACAGATCGTCCCGCCTTTTGTTTCTTACCTGATCTACCAGTGGGACATCAATATTCGTATGGCAACGATCATCGGTTTTGCGGGCGGCGGCGGCATCGGTTTGACGCTGACTACGTTTTTTGGCTCGCTGCAATATCACAAGGCTGGAACAGTCGTGGCGATCATCGTCATCGTAGTGGCGCTCATGGATTTTGCCAGTGCAAAGCTGAGACACAACCTGGTTTGAAAGGCCAATCTATCACTTTTTTAACAGAAAAGCCCTGTCAAAAGACAGGGCTTTTCTAATCGTGCTCTTCTGAGCGGGTTACGGCAGGGAGTTGCTGATGGAGCTGAAGGTATTGCCGATCTTTGGCCCAAGCAGACGCATTACCGCGATCACGACGATAGCGACCAGCGCAAGGATAATCGCGTATTCTACCAGGCCCTGGCCTTTTTCTTTAGGTGCAAATAACATGGTAAATTCCTTTCTAATTGATTCTTGAATATGGTACCCGAGATCCACACTCGAGACTGTTATCAGTATATTCATTTTGACGAAAAATTCAATCCCCTGATAAGAAAAGGCATTTACAAGATTGTTAATATTTTAAGTAGGGGAATCCCCCTTTTGGGTGGATGCGGGACGCATATAATTGCTATTTTC
The DNA here is from genome assembly GCA_035298105.1 of Anaerolineales bacterium. GTDB lineage: Bacteria > Chloroflexota > Anaerolineae > Anaerolineales > Villigracilaceae > Defluviilinea. The sequence goes on from DATGYJ010000105.1 coordinate 14,469, forward strand.
AACTCACCTTGCGTAGAACGTCCCGAAGGTTCTCATCAGTTGAGACTGCTTTTCGCCCAAACCTTCGGGACGGTGCGTAACATCAGTTTTTAAGTTTGGATGGAAGGATTCGTAAACAAAAAGAGGCTTTATCGAGTGATAAAGCCTCCTTCCCCAATCTACAAGTTCGCTAGAGGGAATTGCTGATTGAGCTGAACGTATTGCCGATCTTTGGTCCAAGCGTACGCAGGATCACCAGTACTACGATGAACACGAGCACCAGGATGATCGCGTATTCGACCAACCCTTGTCCTCTTTCTTGGGGAGCGAATAACATGGATGAATTCCTTTCTGAATAAAAAAACGAGCAGAAAATGTGGGAAAATCATTAAATTATTCTATCACTCTGCTTTTTAATCCAACCTTAAAAAAAGTGGTTTTCGCCGAACAATCCTGTCAGGTCCAGCCGCTGTTTGTGGGCCAAAACTCTGCTCCACCCTTAATTTGCTCGCAAGAGGATAAAAATGCTCCCATATTTAGGGGCAGGGAAATCCCCCATAGACCCGTTTTAGGGCTGAGATTTGTGGATAACTCGCGATTTTTTGTGGATAAGTACCCTTCGCTGTGGAGAAGTCCAAAGATGACTGAAAATATCCGTAAATCTATACCCCCATATATGGGCAGCGACCTGCAGTCCTTCCAAGATGTGGATTGGAGATAAACCAGGATTTTCTGTGGATAAGCCTGTGGATAAGTTTTGCCAATTCTTTCCACAGGGAGAGGCATCTCTGTGTACGGGACCAGGCCCAATATGCGGGTCGAGGCAAGACTCATGACCCCATATATAAGGCTTTGGGGCCTTTCTCCACATTATCCACAGCCCCTACTACGAATACGATTCTAATATCTTATTCAATTAATTGCTTGTAACTAAGTCATTAATCCTGTACAATCATTATAGACTCTAACTCTATACTCTGGGAGGCCCAACATGGACGTAATCAAAGTTTCTGCAAACTCCCGTACATCTGCTGTGGCCGGTGCGATCGCAGGTGTAATTCGTGAGCACAAACGGGCGGAAGTACAGGCGATCGGGGCGGGAGCGGTAAACCAGGCCGTGAAGGCGCTGGTATTGGCAACCGGGTATCTCAAGAACGATGGCATTGACGTAACTTGTGTGCCTGAGTTTGCGGACGTGGCGATCGATGACAAGGTACGGACTGCCATCAAACTTGTAATTGAGCCGCGCAAATAATTCATATCAAAATTCACCAGGGTGGTTTATAATGCCGTAGGGAGATAGAAAACCTCCCTGCGGCATTTTTCTATGGAGCACTCAAAAGGTCTTTGGCGCGGTCTTTTCTTGATTTTACTGATCACCGCTTTGTGCGGAGGGCTGGCGTTGCCTATAGTAAGTGCTCCCGCGTATGCTGCACCACAAATGCAAACTGTCGCACATCTGGTTATTAGCCAGGTTTATGGAGGTGGGGGAAATTCCGGTGCACCGTATAACAATGATTACGTTGAGCTTTTCAATCCCACGAATGCTTCAGTTTCAGTAAATGGCTGGTCAATTCAATATGCATCCGCAACTGGGACAGGTTTATTTAGTGCTGATGTAATTCCCCTTTCTGGATCGATCTCATCTGGCCAATATTATCTTGTGCAGTTAGGACCGACTGGCTCAACTGGTAATGCATTGCCAGCCCCTGATGCAACTGATACAACTGGTGCAACGAATATAGCTGCCAGCAATGGAAAGATAGTATTAGTTAACACGACAACTGGGCTGGCATGTAATGGAGGTAGCACTCCATGCAATCCATCAGATCTTGCCAGCATCATTGATCTGGTTGGGTACGGGTCAGCTAATTTTTTTGAGGGAAGTAAGGCTGCGCCTCGACCACCTAATAACTCAACGGCTGTTATCCGGAGTTTTAATGGCTGTAATGATACGAATGATAACAGTGTAGATTTTGCCACTGGCGCCCCTAAGCCGCGAAACAGTCAATTCGGTCCTATATCAACCTGTAGCAGTCTATTAACTGCGACTGCATCCGCAGCAAACTTGACGGCTACTGCGTCTGCTGCAAACTTGACTGCCACTGCATCCGCAGTAAATCTTACGAATACCGCGGCTGCACTTACAACTGGTCCAACAACTGTTCCAAAGCAAAGTGTAGTGATCAGCGAATTTCGCACAAGAGGACTCAATGGCTCCAACGATGAGTTCATTGAGCTCTATAACCCGACCTCCAATTGGATTGAGATCAGCGGTTGGAGAATTTTTGCTTCAAATAATAGCGGCAATACCAGTGCTCGAGCGACCATCCCGGGCTCAACAATTCTCCGGCCTGGACAGCATTATTTGATTACCAACAATAATGCAAGCGGTCCTTATAGTATTGCAGGTGTACCTGGCAATTTAACTTATGGCACGGGCATCGCAGATAAGGGTGGTATTGCGCTCGTAAGAGCCGACAGCAAAACCATCGTCGACCGGGTGGGCATGGATCCTGGTTCTGCCTATAAGGAAGGTCAAATTTTGGCTCCATTCACTACAGATATCGACCAAAGCTACGAACGCAAACAGAACGGGTGCCAGGATACCAATGATAATGCCGTTGACTTCCTGCTTAGAGATCAAACAAATGGAGGCAGCAACCCTCATAATTACTCCTCTGATTTTGTTTATTGCGACGGAACCACTATCAAACAACAACTTATCACTACAACAACCTCTATCTATACAGACAGCCCGGACCCGTCTTTACCCGATCAGAAGGTCACTGTTAAGGTCCGGGTGACCGGATCGTCGCCCACTTGGAAAGGCGATAAAGTCAATGTGACCGGGGCAACGAATGATTGCTCAATTACGCTCAGTGCTGCTGGCACAGGGAGTTGTCTGGTTAGATTTACCCAGACGGGCTTCAAGATCATTACGGCAAAATTTCTTGGCGATACTAGGCACGCTGGCAGCAGTGACATCGAATATCATCAAGTCTCCTCCATCGCCTATACGCCCATCCCGACGCGCCCGCCGACGCCGAGACCGCCGCCGCCGCTGGTAGGGATCAACGAGTTCGTACCGCGCCCCGGACATGATTGGAACAATGACGGCGTTGTCAATGTGGGAGACGAATATATTGAACTACTCAACCATGGCGTGGTCGATGTCAATCTCAGCGGCTATAGCCTGGATGACGAAGTCAATGTCGGGTCCAGCCCGTACCGGCTTCCGTCAGTCATCCTCAAACCCGGCGAGCGCCATGTCTTTTACGGGAGCGAGACGGGACTGCTTCTGGGCGATGGCGGCGACGGCGTGCGTCTGCTCAAGCCGAACGGACAACTCGCGGATGCCTATAACTACACCGTTGCACGTTACCCTGACGAGTCCTATTGCCGCCTGCCCGATAACGGCGGTTTGGATGATTGGAACCAGTATTGTTTTCCCACTCCCGGTTTGCAAAACTCGTTGAATGGGGCTGCTCCCATCCCACCGCAGGGGAACCAGGGAGAGACGCTGTGTCCCATTGCCGATACTCTTCCCCGCGACTTCGTACTGGCCGAATGCCCGCCTTTTGGAAATAACATTTGGAATTCTGCTTACTGGGATAAGTTTGGCTGGTTCGATGAAAAGACTTTACCTGAGGGACCCGGCAAGTGGCCGCTGTTTGCTCAGTAGCCGGAGAAGAAGTGCGTTAGGGCGCAGGAAACAATATTTCGTGTCCGGTAATCCGTAAATTGTGAGAGTCAGGTGAGGGTTTCGCCTGGCTCTTTTTGTTTAATAATAAATTCGATTCAGCCAGCAAGTATCGGCATATTGTCGTACGATGACCCGCCTGCACCTGACAATTGTGCAAGTCACGCTGCGGGCAGCGGAAACACAGATGAAAAGTATAATAAGTCTGAAGTTTATCTCATAAACTTTTAAATAATTATGCGGCACTCTGTAATTACGGAAACATTTTGAGCATTCATATGGACATGAAAAATATTCCTTTTGGCACCACCGATTGGTCGCAAATCGCCCCGACCGAACATAAAGGCGAGTCGGGAACAGCTTATTGGCGGACGCAAACCTTTGATAATATCCGGGTTCGTATGGTTGAATATAGCCCCGGCTACCTCGCCGATCATTGGTGCACGAAAGGTCACATCTTATTGTGTTTGGAGGGTGAACTACAGACTGAGCTTGCGGATGGCAGGAAGTTTACCTTGAGACCCGGGGTTAGCTACCAGGTAGCTGACCATGCAGAACCGCATCGCTCTTTCACTCCAAGCGGGGTGAAGTTGTTCATTGTGGACTAATGGGCAGAGTGAAATGATCTGGAAAATTAATCGTATGAAATACTGGATTCCCAGTCCTGGTGCAGCGCTATGAATGGACGATTAACGGATCAGCTGGCAAGCTGTGAATGCTGTCCGCGCGTGTGTAGAGCGAACAGGTTGGATGGGAAAGTTGGGGTTTGCCGCATCCCGGTGGATATCCGGGTCTCTCATATTGGTCTCCATTTTGGAGAAGAGCCACCCATCTCAGGGACCAGGGGCTCGGGCACCATTTTTTTCGCCGGATGCAACCTGCGCTGCGTCTTTTGCCAGAACTATCAGATCAGCCAGGAGTTTCAGCATTATCGCACCCGAACACTGACGACAGATGAACTTGCCGCTGAAATGCTGCGCCTGCAGGATAAAGGGGCGCATAATATCAACTTTGTCTCGCCCTCGCATATGATCTTTCAGATGGCGGATGCGATTCAGCTGGCGAAGGACAAGGGACTTAGCATCCCCGTGGTTTACAACACGAGCGGGTATGATTCCGTGGATGCGCTCCGGCAGATCAGGGGTTTGGTAGATGTCTACCTTCCGGACATCAAATACCTGGACGATGGACTCGGAAAGCGATTTTCGGCGGTACGCGATTATGCGGATATCATCCCCGGGGTTCTTCGAGAGATGCTGGATCAGGTCGGTCATCTGGAAATGGATGAGGAGGGTATTGCGGTCCGAGGATTATTGGTCCGGCACCTGATCCTGCCCGGTTGCTTGGAAAACAGCCGGAAATGCCTTCGCTTTCTGGCGGATCTATCTCCGGATATCTTTGTCAGCCTGATGTCACAATATGCTCCTCAATATAAGGCGGACCGTTACCCCCAGATCAACCGGACTCTGAAACAAGCCGAATACGATAAGATCACCGAGTATGCACTTGATCTGGGTCTTGAGAATGCCTTTGTTCAGGAACTTGAAAGCCAGGAGCAGTGCCTGCCTGATTTTGCGCAGGACAGTCCATTCAACTTTGTTTCACCCATTTGATTGAGCGCCATATGGCGCGAGGTAATTGCTGGCATGCCCAATCCTCTTGCTCACCCGGCTGCAGCCATCCCTTTTGCCAGAGTGGGTCTGGTTTTTTCCGCGCTCGTCGCTGGCAGTATCTCACCTGATTTTGGCTATTTTGTGCCGCTGACCACGCCATATTTTATGTATACCCTCTCGGGTTTGCTCCTGTTTGATGTACCGGTGGGACTGGTCTTATTATGGCTTTTCCATATTCTGATCAAATGGCCTTTGCTCTCATTGCTTCCAATCAACTTGCAGCGCCGTCTATCCGGGCCCGCGCAGGGATTTTCTTTCGGACCGCCCAAACGCTTTATTCTCATCCTTGGTTCGCTGCTGGTTGGTTCGCTGACACATATCATCTGGGATTCATTTACGCATGAATATGGCTGGATGGCCAGGCAGTTTGCTTTTCTCCGTATTCCCATCCATGGAATGCCGCTTTATACAATTCTGCAAAACCTGGGAACAATACTGGGCATCGGCCTGCTCATAAATTGGTTCATGAGGTGGCTGCCGACTGCGCCACAAAGCGATCAATTGCCGTCGCGTTTTTCCGGTAAAGTCCAGATGATATTTTTTGCTCTGGCAAGCGTTTCTTTCGCCGCGGCGGAAGGTACCCTCATATATGTGCGTCTCATGATCGAAGCGCGATTTATCTCCTGGCATTTCTTGATCTACAGCATAATCATTTCTACGGTCTTGATCTTTTCTTTTTTGGGCGGCATTTATTGTATGGCGTGGAGGATTGCATTCCATAGGACTGTTCTCACAGGTAATATTTCAAGTCGCAATTGAATTTGCCAGCATGCTGCCGGTGATCATGCAAGCAACACATCCAATTTAATGGCTACCGCGCAGATCTCACCAGGCAGGAATAGCGCAAGAATTGCGATTGTCAGCATTTCGTAGCGCTTGCGTATACTTCGCGGTGGGATTTACGCTTGTGAATTGTGATATTAATCCAATACTTTTGCCGCTAATAGGAGAATATTAATTCAGAATGTTCAACATAAATTCTGCACGGATGACTGCTCTAGCCGCAAGCATGCTTTGGCTTTCGGCATGTCAGCCAATTTCATCCACTCCATTACCATCTGTGACGACAGAACCAGGTGCTTTGCCCGCCTCTGCTTCCAGTCCAACCGCAGCGCAGCCGCTCCTGAAGACCGCGCAGGGAGATTTCGTGATCCTTTCCGCCCGTCTGGTTGATGAAGCCAATGGAGTGAAAGCCCAAAGTGGTGAGAAAATTTTGCTGGTGATCCTGAGTCGACCGGGCCTGGCGAAGCTGGATCCAAGCGAGTTCTCTCTCGAGACGTTTGGGAATATGGTTCACGATAGCAATGTGGAAATCTACATTTTGGGAAATGATGGGTCCCAGACAATCTCAACCATGGGCGGATGGGTCGGAGATGAATTTGCCATGGGATTCAGAGTACCCGCTGGCGTGAATACCTATACATTGTATTGGACCGGGAACTCGCCTATTTCTCTGCGGGTCGAAGAATAGGCAGAAGATATTCAGGTGCTCCTCATGCCAACATTCTTTACCTCGGATACTCACTTCGACGATCCATACGCAATCCAGTATTTCAATCGTCCGTTTAAGAGCGTGGACCAGATGAATGCTGTCCTGGTGGAAAAATGGAATCGCGTTGTCAGCGAAAATGATAGGGTCTACCATTTGGGGGACTTTACGCTGGATGATATTCGCCATTTTACAAAATGGGTCAGCCAATTGAATGGCAATATAAAAATTCTTCCAGGCAGCCACGATCAGCCCTGGTTGAAAGATTTTGTCGCCAGCGAGAAAGTTCAGGTGACCCCGCCGCTGGTCTCTGTGGAATTTCCGGAAATCATGACAGGGGAACAGCCCCAGGTGATCGTCTTGTGCCATTATTCCATGCAGGTTTGGGACAGGTCCAATTCTGGCTCCTGGCACTTGTTCGGTCACACTCATGGAAATCTAAAAGGGATTGGCCTATCTTTTGATGTAGGAGTGGATTGCACAGAGTTTAGCCCGTTGTCTCTGGAAGAGGTCGTTGCAAGGATGGCTCACCTCACAAAGTACGTCGTCCCTGTGAAGCGGCAGGAATAACAAAAAGTCCAGTGAGCAAGCTGGACTTTTTGTTGTTTACCGGCAGCGATCAATATTGCTGGCGGTTCGTCTTCCACTGACCCCGGGTGGCGATAAGGCGTTGCTTAGGATCAGTGTCCGCTCGGCGCGAAATTTTAATCTTCTGCCGCTCTTGCCAACTCTTCCGGCTCGAAGACAACTTCTTCCTTACCGGTCAGTTTGTCGGTCACTTTTTCGATGATGAGGCGCAAATGACCCGGGTGAGAGACGAAGTCCAGATGATCGGCAGGGACTGCCAGGACCGGGCAGAGGGTGAAGTCTTCGATCCAGGTCTCGTACAGGCTGTTCAACCCCTGCAGGTAATCGGGCGTAATCGTCCGCTCATAGGTGCGCCCACGACTTTCGATGCGTCTCATCAGAGTAGAGACAGAGGCTCGCAGATATACGACCAGATCCGGCGGTGGAAGGAAGCGCCGGGTCGTCTCGTAGAGTTCTCGATAAGTCTGATAGTCACGGTGTTGAATGTGCCCCTGCAGGTATAAGTTCTGGGCGAAGATCTCGGCGTCCTCATAGACACTGCGATCCTGGACGACCGAGGAGGGGTGCTGTGCCAGGTCATAGTGGCTGCGCAGGCGGTGTGTCAGGAAAAAGACCTGCGAATGGAACGACCAGGCATTCATATCTGCGTAGAAATCGGCGAGATATGGGTTCTCGGTCACTGGCTCAAAGAACGGTTGCCAGCCCATATGCGCGCAAAGCATCTCCACCAGCGTGGACTTTCCCACGCCAATGTTTCCGGCCACAGCCACAAACTTTTTCATTTTATCCCTCGGAGTTAATTTAGTTTTGCCAGTTCCGCGTCAATGATCTGTTTGAAGTATTCGATGGGATAAGCGCCACCCAAACGATGTCCGTTCACAAAGAAGGTCGGTGTGCCGCCGACCGCGGCTTCACCGTTCGTATCGGCGGGCAGACCATTGGCATAGTTGGCGTCATCCGTAATAAATTTCTGGTACTTATGGGTAGTCATACATGTTTCAAAGGCTGTAACGTCCAGCCCAAGGTCGCGTGCATATTGATTATAGGTTGCCTGATCGAGTGTTGTCCCTGCCTGATTGTTCAGCGCGGCTTGATTATCGAATAAAACATCGTGGAATTTCCAATAGGCATCTTGATCTCCCGCACACAAAGCCGCTTCCGCCGAAGCAAAGGCGTTCTGGTGAAACGAAAGCGGAAAATTACGGTAGACAAAACGGATTTTCCCCGGATAGGCTGCCAGAAGGTTCTGATAGACTTGAACATGCCAGCGATAGCAGTAGGGACATTGATAGTCGCTAAATTCGACGATCACGATGGGCGCCTTTTCGGGACCGAGGCTGGGATAGCCTTTGGTATCAATACTATAGACGCGTGGTTCGGGAGGAGGCGCAGTCTGTGCTGGCGCTAGTACGGTCTGGGGAGTATTGTATCCCCAGGCTACATAACCGATGAGCACACCGGCGGCAAATGCCAGGACAGTGAGAACTGCATAAAAATGGCTCACCTTGAAGGTGAACGTATCTTTTTGGATCACGGGCGGTTGAACTTCTGGAAGCTCTTCCGACTCGATGACCGGTTCGATCTCCGGTTCCCTGGCGGGGGCGATGGTTTTTTTCTTTCGAGGGGGCATGGCGGCATTATACCGCTTGTCTGAATAATTTAAGAGGCTCTTAAGAAGAAAATATTAAACTGCAATTTCAGCGTTACGTCTATGCGTGCGAGCCTTTGTAAGACGCAGAAGGAAGTGATCCATTTGCTACTTTTAGACTGAATGAGCGTATGTTTTAATGGGTGACAGTCACAAATCGCTCCTTGCAAGTGACTGTCACCCCCCTGATATTTTGATTTGGAGGTCGAAATGACAACACATGAAAGACATCATACCCCGTGGTATCTCTGGCCCTTTGCGGCGATCTGGAAATTGCTGGCCGTTATTGTGGAAATGACCGGTCGGCTCGTTGCGATGATCATTGGCATTGTCCTAATGATCGTCGGTGTCATTGTCAGTTTGACGATCATTGGCGCCATTGTCGGTGTACCCCTCGCGATCGTAGGACTGTTGTTGTTTATCAAAGGGATTTTCTAAAAGAAATTCCCCTTCGTCCTCCGCTTGGCGCGAGAAAGAAGGGGGGATAAGGGGGTTATGGGGTATTGGCTTTGGTCTGAGGCTCTCGCCTTCGAAATGGGATCTGGATCCGGTCCCGCACGGAAGCGAGAGCTTTCCGCACTTGCGAGATACGCATGATCAGAAAGATGATGATAATCAGCGAGTAGATCAATGGGCGGATAATATCTCCCTGCAAGCGAAAAAAGTCACCTTTTTTACCCCAGGCATAATGCAATGCGGCGAGTGGCGCAATGAGGTAAATCATTTGATGCAGGCGCTTCCAGTTTTTGCCGAGTCTCTTCTTCCAGATATCGAAGGAGGTGAATGCCAGGGGGATCAGCATCAGGAAGGTCAGCATACCGACCACAATATAAGGCTTTTGAACAATGGTTTGAACGATCAGACTCCACGCCAGTCCATAATCAAGATCAACAAAGATAATGACATGAATGGTTGCATACATGAACGTGTATAGTCCCAGCGCGCGCCGGCGCTTGAGTAATTCCCGCCAGCCAAAGATATTATTGAGTGGGGTACATGCCAGTGCCAGGACCAGCAATGTAATCGCATGCCGACCCGTGCGTTGTTCCAGAGCCTGGATCGGGTTGGCGGTCAGGTGATGATTGAAGAAGTCTATAATCAGGCGCACGAGGGCAGACCATCCATAAAGATGGATGGCGATTTGAAGAGGGGTGTAGCGTTTGAAAAAAGATTTCATATATTAATCAAAGACCCTAAAGGTTTTCTTCGCGACCATGTGATGAACGCTTTGATGAGATTTTCTCGCAATTTTTCAATCAGGTTTGACGGAAAACCTTTAGGGTCTGTTTCCTAGTAATTTTGTGTTAGATCCATGCCTTCGTAAAGATGAGCGACTTGATCGCCGTATCCATTGAACATCAAAGTAGGACGATGAGCCAATTCACCAATCCGCCGCTCGGAGGCTTGTGACCAGCGCGAGTAGGTGTGATTAGGGTTTACATTAGAATAGAAACCATATTGCTTGCGATTGACAGTTTTCCAAAATGTGCCGGGTTGTTGGTCGACCAGTTCAATTTTGACGATAGCCTTGATCGATTTGAAACCATACTTCCATGGCACAACCAAACGAATGGGAGCACCATCCGGGTTGGGTAATGACTGGCCATATAAGCCTGTTGCCAAAATTGTCAAATGATGCGCAGCTTCATCGAGGCGCAAACCTTCCTGATAGGGCCAGGGATAGAGATGACTGCCCTCATGCGGGAATTGTTCCTTATCCATGAGGGTCTCAAAGCGTACAAATTTCGCATCCGAAGTCGGCTCGACTTCTTTCAAAAGGCCGGCGAGTGGAAAACCCATCCATGGGATGACCATGCTCCAGGCTTCCACGCAGCGCAGACGGTAAATGCGCTCTTCCTGGGGGAATTTCTTGAGCAGGTCTTCGATGGCATATTTCTTCGGCTTATTTACCAGACCGCCGACCTCGACGGTCCACGGGTGACTCTTGAAATCCTTCGAAAGCGGATTAACTGCTGCTTTGTTCTCGCTGAACTCATAGAAATTATTGTAATGCGTAATATCTTCGAATAAATTGGCGCGATCGCCGAACTCATCTTCTTTTGCTTCAAACGCAGTCCCTGTTGTCTTTGGCGCGCAGGCAGCCAACAGTATGGACCCGGTTACTATGCCGGCGGCCTTGAGGAACTGGCGTCGTGAGAGATATTGCGAGTAAGGCGTGATCTCAGATGATTTCACAGGGACAGATTTATATTTGTTGCTCATCGCCAGATATTTAGCAGATATTAATAGTTTGCAATCAGATCCATGCCTTTATAAAGAGAAGCTACTTGCTCAGCATAGCCGTTGAACATCAATGTGGCGCGGCGTCCCAATTCACCGATGCGCCGCTCGGAGGCTTGCGACCAGCGCGGATGTGGGCGATCAGGATTTACATTTGAATAGAAACCATACTCATTCGGAGCGGTCGTGCTCCAGAGGGTCGCGGGCTGGTCAGTGACCAATTCTATCTTCACAATGGACTTGATGGATTTGAAGCCATACTTCCAGGGAACGACCAGTCGAATAGGCGCGCCGTCCGGCTTGGGCAATGGCTGGCCATATAAGCCTGTCCCCAAAATCGCGAGATCATTCATGGCTTCGTCGAGGCGTAATCCTTCCTGATAGGGCCAGGGATAGAATGGGCTTTTTTGTCCCGGCATTTCCTCAGGGCGAAATACACTTTCAAAGCGTACAAATTTCGCATCCGAAGTCGGCTCGACTTCCTTCAAAAGGCTGGCGAGCGGAAAACCCATCCATGGGATGACCATGCTCCAGGCTTCCACGCAGCGCAGACGGTAAATGCGCTCTTCCTGGGGGAATTTCTTGAGCAGGTCTTCGATGGCATATTTCTTCGGCTTATTTGCCAGACCATAAACTTCCACGGTCCACGGCTTGGTAGTGAAATCCTTTGAATATGGATTCACAGCTTCCTTGTCAGTGCTGAACTCATAGAAGTTGTTGTAGTTTGTAATGTCATCGAAAGAATTGGCGGGATCCCCAAATTCATCCACTTTGCCCGGGGAGCCAGGCGTTTCTCCCGCAGGGACAGCTGTTCCTGTTGCCGTTGGCGCGCACGCAGCTAACAGTGCGGACCCGGTCACAATGCCCGCAGCTTTGAGAAAGTCGCGGCGTGAGAGATATTGCGAGTAAGGTGTGATCTCAGATGATTTCACAGGGACGGATTTGTACTTGTTATCCATGGTTACCTCTAATTTCGTTTGTCGCTGCTTCCCGAAGGCTCACCTTGATTTTATTCATATTTCTCAGCAAGCAGTGCCTTGATATTTTCTTCGGTCTCTTTATAGTTTCCTTCACCTATGTGAACGTAACGGATGTGGCCTTGTTTATCGATCAAATATAACGCCGGCCAGTATTGATTCCTGTACGCTCGCCAGGTAGCGCCAGCGTTGTCCTGGGCCACAGCGTATTCAATTCCGTAACGAGCAACGGCATCCTTCACATTGTTCAAGTCTTTTTCATAAGAAAATTCAGGGAAATGATTGCCGATAATCACCAGTCCCTGATCCTTATATTTGCCATGCCATTCCTTCAATGACGGGATGACATGCTGGCAGTTGATACAGCCGAACGTCCACATTTCAACGATCACGACCTTACCGCGCAAATCAGCGAGCCGGAGAGGTGCATCCACATTCAGCCAGGTGTCGTTCGTTAGCTCAGGAGCAAGTCCGAGGTCGGGGAGAGAAGCGAGTTTCGGCATGATAGAGTCCGCAGATGGCAGGGCACTTTGTCGAGCTGCACATCCAAAAAGGGTGAAAGTGATCAAACCAAGAATAAAGCGTTTCATTATCAGCCTCCTTGATGGGTCTATTCTAAGAAAACTTCCTTACGAAAAGATTACGGAAAGTTAATAAGACCCTAAAGGTTTTCGCGCTCGCTATTTCCTTCAAGGTCTACTACGCAAACCTTTAGGGTCTGATTATGGGAGATAGAAACTGAATTGTGTGCCTTTGCCTAATTCACTTTGGACCTGAATATCGCCCCCATGGGCCTTGACGATGCCGCGCGCAATGGCAAGTCCCAACCCGGCACCGCCGGTACCACGATTTCGAGACTTCTCACCGCGATAGAAGCGCTCGAAGATATGTGGGATATCCTGTGGACGGATCCCCTCGCCGGTATCACTAACGGTCACTTCCACACCGTGGGATGTCCGCCGCACCCAAACACTGACGCGCCCCTGCGCTGCCGTATGCCGCAAGGCATTGCTGATGAGATTGTTGAGCACGCGCCCAATGGCCTGTGTATCCATAAAGACGGGATCAACATCTGATTCGACCTCGCCTTCCAGGTTTATTCCCTGTTGCCTGGCGAGTTGGGAAAAGCTTTCCAGGGTATCTGAAACGAGGTCATTGAGTGAAGCCGGTGCCCGATGGAGTGGGAAACCGCCCGCGTCCAATTGTGACATTTGAAAGAGATCATCAATCAATGCGGAAAGCGACATGACGTCGCGCTGTGCGGTGGCAAGGTAACGCTTGACCATCTCCGGCTCATCCACAACCCCGTCAGACAGCGCCTCAAGAACTGCACGCATCGAGGTGAGTGGAGTTTGCAGGTCATGACCCACCCAGGCGATGAGATCACGGCGCAGGCTTTCGAGATCGCGTTGCTTTTTGTCGGCGGCTTGCAGCTGCTCGGCCATTTGATTGAACGTCCTGGAGAGTGCCGCGACTTCGTCGCGTCCATTCACCGGGACGCGTGTCTGCAAATGGCCCTGGGCAAGTTTTTCAGCCGCGCCTTTTAGTAAATTGATCCGCTCGGTCACCGTGCTTGAGAGAAAATATCCCAGGATCATGGCGATGCCGCCCGCGAAAACCAGCAGGACAATTGCCAGCAGGAGATCATGTTGACTGGCAAACATCAACTGGGCTGAGAACCAGACGTTGAAGAAAGTGAGAATACTGGCGAGGGCATAGCCGCCAAGTAATGTCCAGCGTAATGTCGGCGATGAATTGATCCAGCCAAAGCGATAAAGGATCAATCCGGCTAGTGCAGAAGCGGAGGCGGTGATCGCCAAAAATATAGCCATTAACACAAGTTCATTGGATGGCGGCGACATGAGCAGCTTGAAGAACCCCAGCGAAATGGCAAGGATCAGGAGAATGCCAAACGCAAGGCGGGCAAGCATAGGAATGTGGGAAAGAGATACTTTCATAAGATGTTTATTATGTCAGTGCTCCGTCGCCTACGCTTCGTTTGCGTACGGCGCTAAGGCGCCAGTCAGCGCGACGGTTCCTCCCAATGACATTATGGTTCGAATTTATAACCGACACCCCAGACGGTTAACAAGCGTGTGGGGTTGGACGGATCAACCTCGATCTTTTCGCGCAAGCGGCGTACATGTACTGTCACCGTGCCGGGATCAATATATTGCGCACCGCCCCAAACGCGTTCGAGCAATTGCTCACGTGTAAAAACCTGTTTTGGATGTTGCGCCAGCAGATAGAGCATGTCAAACTCTTTTGCAGTCAAATCAACCGGCGAATTTTTTACAGTGACGACCCGGCTGCGTGGGTTGATGGATAGGTCATCAAACTCTAAATAAGAATCGCGTTCTTCCTCAGATTGTTCCCGTCCAAGGCGGCGCATGACTGCCCGGACGCGGCTTACCAACTCCTGTGGGCTGAACGGCTTAACAACGTAATCATCTGCACCCATTTCGAGTCCGGCGATGCGGTCGATCTCCTGGCGGCGCGCCGTCACCATAATGATCGGCACGTTAGAGCGATCCCTTAGCCAGTGGGTGAGAGAGAAGCCATCCACTTCGGGGAGCATCAGGTCGAGAATCACGAGGCTGGGTTTTCGCCTTTCAAAGATCTCCATCGCCTGCCTGCCGTCTGAAGCAATCTGCACGCTATATCCCGCGCGCTTGAGATATAGGCTAACTACCTCGGCGATGCTGGCCTCATCCTCCACAATCAGGATTAGATTCTCGCTCATGTGCCCGAATCATACTCCATTGACGAACAGATTGGTATCAAAATTCAGAAAATCGTAAGGATTTGAGTTTTCCCCATTCCTGCTTTTTCAGTTGGGCTACAAAGCGCCGATTCTGCTCCACTCACGAAACAGGTTCAATCTTCCAATGCTTCCTGGGATATTTGAATTTGATCATAGGAAAGGATATGATCGCGCCCTGCCTCTTTGGCAGCGTATAACGCTCTGTCCGCTGCGCGCACGATCGTCTCGCGCGTCTGGCCGTTTGTCGGGAAGCAGGAAATACCCATGGAAATCGTTGTAGTCAAAGTATAAATCCCATATGGGACATAGAGCGAATTGAGAGATTGGCGTAATTTCTCTGCCCGCTCACAAGCGGTCTCCATATTGATGTTTGGCATGACAATCACGAATTCCTCGCCCCCATAGCGGCAGGCGAAGTCACCGCGCCGGCATTCTTCAGAAAAAGTATCCGCAAGCGCCTTCAAAACGCGGTCCCCGGCTTCATGACCGTAGGTATCATTTATTTTTTTGAAGTGGTCGAGATCAATCATGATGATACAAACGGAATAACCTTCGCGCGCAGCGCGGGCAAGCTCCCGGTCCAGGGTTTCTTCGAGATAACGCCGGTTGAAGAGATTCGTAAGTGAATCGCGGATGGCCTGCTCGCGCAACTTACTTTGCAACAGACCAATCTCTATCAATTGCGCCTGCAAACGGTCATTGACATAGCGTAATCTCTTTTCGACCTGCTTGCGTTCTGTCACATCATGGAATACCATTAAACGACCATTTATAAGTTGATTTTTATCATACAGAGGGGTCACGCGTAAGTCCAGATAGCGAGAAGGGTCTTTCGGAACCTTCAATTCTGCGCGCGTCTCTGTCTCATTCCAGAGGAGTTCAGTTTCCTTCAGCCAGACAGCGAAAACCTCAGAAACTTTTTTACCGATATAGGACGGAGCTTCCTTCTCAAGGAAGTTTTCCATGGCGGGGTTAATATCGACAACGCGATTTTGTTCGTCAATCACTAATATGCCATCGCGCATATTCTCAATCAGGTAACTGCGCGCGACAGGGATCAGATCCATAAAGTGTGTACGTAGAACGGCAAAGGCGAAAATTATCCCTGATAAGCTAAAAGTAAGCGGGGATAGATCCAATCCGTTCAGATGATTGAAGTTATATTCACTGTAAATGCTGCCTGCCCAGGGCAGGAAGGAACCAATCAGGACCAAGCGATATTGATTCAGGTATAGGGGACTCGAACGCAGAGTGGCCTGACTCAGCAAGAGGAATGCAATCCCAATCATTGCGTAGGAATAGAACACGTTTATGAAGTACCCGGGACCGCGTATAAACTCTATCGGCATCAGAGCGCTTTCCTGGGTAGCTTTTAGAGACAGATAAAAAAGATGATGATACCGGTTAGTCCAAATTAACAGCAGGAAAGCTAGCGGTTGAATGGAAAGCAGGATCAGATTACGCCGCGTCAGCCAGGTCTCATTCCGGGTAAATTCAAGAACGAATAAGAGGAATAAGGTGGGGAGAGCTATTACACCAATATACATCAGGCTAACGCAGAAAATTTTTGCTTCCGGCGAGATATCCATCCATTGCGTGGAATAAAACCCAGACCAGATCGCCCCCGAAAGGAGCAGCAGGCTCAACGTTGCGGAACCGGGCGCTGAGCGCCGCCAGGTTGTGATCGAGGCAACAAGCGAGATCAGTGCAGAGACAATTGAAAAGATCGAGTAGGGATGAAGAGGAAAGTGCATTTCCTGCTGAAGCTTTCGAATTACCGCCCATATCATTAATGGCTAAACTTTCTCGAGTGACTTAAATGCAAAAGTTCAAACTTCGAGTTTAGAGATCTGAGCGGTACTCTCTAATTTTAGCTGTCCGCATACGGATGGACTTTGCAAGTTGTTAACAACTTTGCGAGGCCTATTCAGCCCAAATTGTGAAATAAAAAAGCTCCTCGATATCGAGGAGCCCAGGATTGCCTCAGGTGATAAGCCGCCCGCAATGGTATCGGTATTATTCTTTCCCAAAAGATTGCAGGGCGGCCTCCATGCTTTCATACATGGGAATATTCTGCAAAAACCCTGTAATCCCAAGTACATTATAGATTTGGGGGGGCGCATTACACAATTTCAAATGGGCCACTTTGAAGGAATCCTCTTTTGGCGTGAAGACGTGATAAACCTTTTGCAGGGCCCGCATGCCTGCACTGGTCAGCGTATCGAGATCGCTCATATTGATCAGAAGATAACGCGCGCCACTATCATAAGCGTTACGTGCGACTTCAAGCAACTGTGCCTCACTTTGCGCATCCAGCCAGCCGCGCAGGTGCAGCACGGTCACAGGTACCGCAACTTGCATTTGTTCAGATGAGATCCTCAAATCACTGTTCATCTTCTACTCCTCACTCTACCGCTTGTTTCGCTGGTGACCCAACTCTTTGAACAATTGGAAGTAAGAATCAAACTTCGGGCTTTCTTATACACGCCGTACTTCGCCAAGGGTCTTCATTCGTGGATGATAACACGTTTGTATAATGAATGATACTATGGAAGCGTGACGTATTCCGCGCCTACATAACCGCGCTGGTTATTTGGTCCGCGCACGTACAACCATTGATTTACTTTGCCGATCTTGTCTTTCGCCTTTTGCGCAGGCTCGATCACGGTCAAGCGTGTCCCGGCCTTGAGAACAGTGATCAAATCGCCGCCTTTCGAGGCGGTTTTTCGTAGACGCAATCCACTGGCGCCGACCGCGCTGGATACCACCACGATGAGCTTGTCTTCTTTTTTCTCTTCGTTTGGCGACCCCGCAGGCGTCGAAGCAGTGGATACCTCACTTGGAGCCTGCTCGGCAGCTGGCGGTGTGGCGGACGGCACTTCATTCGCCGGACTGGAAGCTGGATTTGTTACGGGAGCGGGAATTGCCCCTGGAATGTTTTCCAGATACCACGCGGCGGCGAAGCCTTCCTGTCCCTGAGAAGTACGGACACGTACCCACTGGTTGATCGCACCGATCTTCGATGCCCCATCCAATTCGAGGAGTGTGAGCTGAGTTCCGGCCGGAACGGTCGTGACCACATTTGCTAGGCTGGATGTATCCACGCTTGAGCGGATGTTCAAGCCCCATGTAACCGAGTCCTTGACACGGGCGGAGGCGCCGCCTGTCGAGGTGGAAGTTGTAGTTGGCTGACCCGCAGGGGAGGTCACAATAGGTCCACCTGAACCGTAGGCTTCATACAAAATGACGTGAGAGATCGCGCGTTTGAGTGGGTTGCCTTGCGCATAGCGCTTCATCAACAAATCTGGTTTGGTGACATCGGTCTGGTAGGGCCAGGGATCAAGCATCAAATAGTCATCGGCCATCTTTCCATAAACCATCACCCAGTGCGTTTGGATGCCTGGAGAATTAGAATAATCCACTTGAACAACTGCTGGTTGACCAGCCGCAATCGCGGCATCAATCAAGTTCAGCGGTGCTTCGCTGGTCGAACATGAGATATTTGACTTTACGGTCACATGTGGGTAAACCTGGCTGACCGCGCCCCAATAAATGCTCGCGCCCGCGAAGCCTTTAACGTTCTTGAGCTTTTGGTTAAGGGTCTTGGGAGTTTCGGCGTATCCATGTCCGCTGAGGAGCATGGATACGCTGGTAAGCGCGCAGCCGATATAACCGATCGTATCGCCCGATTCGCCGAAGCCAAGGATATCGTTCTTCCATTGGGGGTCTTGCTGCGAGTAGTAGATCAGCTTGAAGGACATGGTGATTTCTCCATTTCCAGGCAGTATGCCAGAGGTTAACAAATCACAGCCGGATGCAAAACTTAGATTGGGTTTTCGCTGATCCACGTTGCGACTGCAAACGAAAAATCAACGAAAGGAAGTTCCTTTAGGTCCCACCCTAAATTGTCACAAAGAATAGGCAAGGCGATTCGAAATTTTTTATATCTTTGAAAGATCTTGTTCCCGCCAGGGACGATTGTAATTTTGGGATCTAATTCGAGCCTGAGCCAATCTCTTACTATATTGATTATCGTCTTTTCTTTATTGCTGTGAGCATAGATATCCTGTCCTGAGATATCTGAAATAAACTTTTGATAGCGGAAACGTTCAACGTCCAGAATGAGGCTGACTTTTTCTGTCTGATGTAGCTTACCAAATCTTTTACAACCGAGATCCAGTCCTAGTTCTAAGGGCATGTTGAAACGTGGCAGTCCGTATTTTTCATCAAGTTCTGTACGAGAGAGATCATGTATGCTGTATTTGCATTCAGCTATGATATCGAGAATTTTATTGAGTCTTGACTGGCCCGCATTACTCGCCTCAAGAGCACATCTGGGCCGAAAGCCAATATCGTGGACTGAGAAAACGATGGCATTGAATAGGGGCGTGTAAAGATTATCAAAAGGGCAATTAATAAAGACATTTCTATTAAAGTCAATCGGCGCTTTGGTCATGAATCCGATACCCCTTAGGTCGCATTGGAAGTTTTATCTTGAGACTCTTGCATCACCTTTCTAATGGCTTTTTTTATTGTTTGCTCACTCGTCCTGCTTGGTACAACAGGAAATAACACTTCGCGAGGTTCCTTGGGGGGAAGCGGATCCAGGCTATAGTTATCCCTGGAACTGATCCGCCCATCGCGGTTATGGATGACCAGCTCACCTTTTGCATCGCGCGCGATTTCTCTCGCCGCCTTTTCTGCTTCCTGTTTCGTATCGTGAGTCGAGATTAATCTGTCGTCGCCCTCGCGTCTCACGATCCAACTATTATTACGCGGAATCACGTGTATATGATTAATTGATTTCTTTGACATTTGGATACCTCGTCATTCAGACAACTTTCCGTCTCCTATTATAATAGCGAACTTTTGATCTAAAGAGATAAGCTCTCCGGGATTGCCGCACCTGCACTGCGTGCATGCGCACACTCCCTGGCGCCGCCCGCCAGGGCAGGTGTGCCCCGGGTGCACACTTGCACCTTGCGCTGAGGCGCAAGCCTCACACTTGCCCCGGGCGCAAGTGCCGGGGAGTGCAGGTGAGTGCCGGGGATGCTGCGGCTAGCTTATTTCACGGCAGGCTTGTCCTTTTCTCAGGGACAAAACTGAAGAAGTGAACACCTATTCGATAAGGCTGGCTGGTTCGAACCATCTTGGCGACACCAACGCCATACTTTTCATTCGTATCGAAAGAAAGTTCCTCAAATCCGGAGAGCTTCACCCACTCACGAATCTGATTTCTGAGGTCAGGCTCAAAAGAACCCCGCGTCCAGATGACGGTCGCTTCAGGTGCGCACAGCAGGGACCAGGAATTGATCGTGTTTTGAATATCGGACTCGGTGATGTTGCCAAACACGCCACAGCATAAGAGCAGGTTCACGGGCACTGCGCCCTCATATGCATCGCTATTCCCTGCGTCGCCGCAAACGACTTGGATCGCCGAGGGAGCCGATGCTCGAGCGCGTTCCACCAGGCGTGGGTCAAGTTCTACCAGCCGCCCCGCTACATCTCCAGCCCGGAGATGG
>DATGYJ010000106.1:0-9478 GCA_035298105.1 Anaerolineales bacterium
GATACCCGTTCGACCGATTTTGCCTCAGGGACATAGACGAGGCGGTAGCCAGCCCGAACGATTTGCATCGCAATATAGAAATCGTCATTGATCACGTTGTTTGGCGGTGGTGAATACAGATTTTTTCGGATTGCCAGCACTTCTCCAGCAGCGCTGGTGCAGCTTCCTGAACGGCTCTCTTGTTTCTTGATGAAGGATTCGTACTTCCAGTACAGCCCCTCAGATGCTCCCAGGCTTCCATCGCCTGCGCCGATCACCTTGGCGCCCGTTGCTGCTCCAACAGCTGGATCGCCAAAAGGTTTGAGCAGGTTACGGATGGTATCGGCCTGGTAATAATTATTGGCATCAGAAAAGACAATAATCTCACCGCGGGTATGGGGCAGGGCACGATTGATCGCCGCCATCTTGCCGCGGCGCTCCGGTTGGTACAGCAATTCGACCCCCTGATTAGTGTATCTTTTTACGATTTCGGGCGTCTTGTCTGTTGATCCGTCAGCGACAATGAAGACCTGAAAAAGGTCTTTTGGATAGTCAACGGCGAGTGAATTTCTAATCTTATCTTCAATGACGCTTTCTTCGTTATAAGCCGCTATAAGTAATGTGACAGGAGGTTGGCTGGCTTGAGATGTTTCTGATTTATGAATGAGTTTAGCAAGAAGAAAAATTAACAGTGGATAGCCGAAATACGTATACAAAATGCTCCCCAAGGATATCCAAAAAAATAAAGCTATAAGTATGGACCCTAAAGATGTATTTTCCATATGATGGCCCTTTATGAAGACCTAAGGTTTCAGTTATGACCGATGGTATACTGATAAGAATATCAAAATTGTAACATTAAGTAATTACTAATAACCCAGATGGAGACTTTGCTATGGAAATGAGATTTTATCTCAGAATTATCAGGCGAGGCTGGTGGCTGATCCTGATTGCGGCGCTGGTCGCTGTGAACTTTTCACTCGTATATTCCTATTACCTTACAAAACCGACCTATGAGGCCGTGGCCCGGTTTATCGTAAGTCCGAATATCCAAAATATTGAAAGCAGGGACCTGGTTAATAGTTTGGAAGCACTGGACAAACGATCCATTATTTCCACTTACGCTGAGGTTCTCAACAGTCATGAGATTATTAGTGGGACCTTGAGTTTGCTGGGCATAGACCCTGTGCAATTCAATGCTTATAACACTTATGTTACGGTGCTTCCTGATGCGAACATTATCAGGTTCAGTGTCCAGGGCCCCGACC
Source organism: Anaerolineales bacterium (assembly GCA_035298105.1). GTDB lineage: Bacteria > Chloroflexota > Anaerolineae > Anaerolineales > Villigracilaceae > Defluviilinea. The sequence goes on from DATGYJ010000106.1 coordinate 1,248, forward strand.
CCAAAGTGGCTGCCATCCTGGCAAACGGGATCGGTCAGAAAGCAATTGATTTTATTAGAGACCTCTACGTGATCTACAACATCGAATTTCTCGATCAAGCTCTGGTCCCGACCGAGCCCATCGAACCGAAGCCTGTTCAAAACGCAGGTCTGGCATTATTGGTTGGGATCGTTGTCGGCGTGGGTCTGGCGATTTTCCGTGACCAGTTATCTTCCACGTTTGACCGGCTGGGTGAACGTAACAAGCTCGACTACGAATCGCTGGCGTATTCTCGCCCTTATTTTGAGAGAAGCGTACGTCAGGAAATCAGCAGCCATCCTGATAGCGTGCTCACTTTTGGGATCATTCATTTGAACGGAATACAGGACTTCTATGATTCCCTGCCGCAGGCTTATGTGAACAAGGTCATGCGGCATGTAGCCGAAACACTCAAATATCAACTGCGCGGGAATGATATTGTGGGCAGATGGTCCAACCTGGAGTTCGCGATTTTGCTGCCATCCACCGACGGAACTTCCGCCGAAGGCAGGATGATGCGCGTCCGTGAGGTGCTGGATCGACCTTTCTCGCTGGATGCAGGCAGTGAAACGGATATCTGCCTGGATCTACGGGTCGGATTGGCAGATCGCCAGGGTGGAGAATCGTTGGCTTCCTTAACGGAGCAGGCAGAGAAGGCGCTGGACGTTGCCATGCAATCCGATGGGAAAGTCTATTTATATAAGGTACGACCGTTTGGTTAAGCCCATAATTACACAGTTATACAGTCCCGGTATGGAATGAAAGTGCTCAAAAAGGAAGCGCTGTAATGAAAAACAAACTTATTGCTATTACTATTTTGCTCGGCTTAATACTCGGCAACCCATTCAATGTCTCTGCGCGGACGCTGGACGCGGCGAGTGTTAGTAAGCCGGCTCTTATTGAAATTGGCGGAAATGAAGCGACCGTGACCTTTGCAGAACTGGGTTTTCAAGAGACCAGCCTGGTCAGCCCATTTGATACAACCAGAGTGCTCTTCAGTATTCCGGCGAACTGGCGTCTTGCTCCCGGTGGGGAGGTTCAACTGGATTATGACATTACTTTGAGCGGCGCCGACGCGGGGCTGGTTGCAAATGATAAAAATCCCTATGGGGGCTCATTGCTAGTGACATTCAATAATCAACCGGTGAGCACGATCTCATTAGGTGATCTGGGGAGCCATACAGTCCAGTTCTCTTTGCCTCCTGAATCACTGGCGGCGGTGCGCCAGGATGGCCGTCACCAATTGACGATTTCGCTCGATGCTCAGTTTAGCTGTCTCTATAATCTTCGCGCCATCGTGACGATTAAACCCACCTCTACTTTCAAACTGCAGTTTGAAGTTTCCTCTCCTGACCTCAATCTTTCCCGTTTGCCGGCGCCCTTCCACCTGCGGAATGCTCTGGTCCCCGATCGGACACTGCTTGTAGTTCCCAACAATCCGGATCCCAAGGAATTGAAGGCCGCACTAAATCTTATGTCTGGCTTTGGATCCCTGGTCGGAGAAAGCTTTGATTTTGGCATGGTTACCGCCGGGGAACTCACCAACGACGATCTTACTTCCAGTAATTTAATCTTCGTTGGCAGGCCGGAACAACTGGACCTGCTGAGCAATGTCAAATTCCCATTAGCAGTGGAGAACAAAAAGTTTGCCAGTCTACCTGCCGAATCAGAAGCAGATGGCGTGGTCGAGATGGCCCTTTCTCCGTGGAATGAGAGCAAGGTGGCCCTGTTAGTGAGCGGGACTTCTGTGGATGCCGTGCTGAAGGCGGCACAAGCAGTCAGCTCAGGAAAGATCTTGATCTATCAAAACCCCGCACTTGCGTATGTTGCCGATGTGCAATTACTTTCTGACTCAATTCCAGTGGCTGAAGATTTCACGCTGCAGAGTCTGGGGTACAAGACCGAGACATTGAGTGGGATTGGCCTGAACAACGTCCAATATCTGTTCAACGCCTCGAAAGAGCAACTTAATTCTAAAGACGCCCTCATTGACCTGGTGTATTTTCACTCAGGCTTACTCGATTACGGCTTCTCCTCATTCACCGTTGAGCTGAATAACCAGGTGATCGATAGTACCGCATTTTCAAAAGATACCGAGCAGTTAACCACCTTGCAGATCAAAATCCCGCCGGGTATATTGCGGTTCGGGGAAAACCGTCTCTCGATCAGCGCGAGAATGCTAGTCACCACCTCCTGTGATACAACCGGGTTTTCCAATCCCTGGCTCACGGTCTCCGATCAGACCCATGTCCATTTGCCGGCCGCCACAGATGCTAATGCAAGTGCTCCCGGCTTGTTAGATCTAAAGTCCTATCCAGGTCTCTTTATGACCCAGAGTGATTTGGGCGATGTGGCTTTTGTCTTGTCCAAGTCTAATGTCGCTTCCTGGAAGATCGCAGCTCAGATGGCATACAATTTGGGTAGGACAGCCAACCCCTTGATCTCCAACATGGAAGCTGCTTATGCGGATAACGTTCCTCAACAGGTCCTTAGCCAGGATTCGCTGATCGTCGTGGGGAAGTCAAGTACTATTCCGCTGATCTCTCAAATAAACGATAAACTCCCGGCTCCGTTCGATCTGGCAAGCGATACAGCCAGTGAAAGCCAGATGCAGGTTGTCTATCGAATTCCAAAGGGGATGAGCGTAGGGTATTTGGAGTTGTTGAATTCACCCTACAACCCGGAAAAGTCGATCCTGGTGCTGGCAGGGAATAGCGATGAAGGGGTCGTTATGGCTGGCAACACCTTGCTGCAGAATGAACTAAGCAGTCAATTGACAGGTGTGTTTGCTGTAACGAATGGGACACAGATCGCAACGGGTAACGCCTCAGCGGCTTTCTCGGCGGTCGGGACCCTTGTCCCGGCGGCTCAGGCGGTCGTCACTACACCTATCCCCCTGTCTTCCGCGGCTCCTGCTAATCTGCAACCGCCAGGCTGGTTACTCCCACTCCTGGTTGTTTCAGGGATTGCAATTCTATTGGTCATTGTTTTGGTCAGCACCAATGCGCTCTCGAAGCGGCGCACTGAGACAGAGAGGGCGTTCACGCCTCCCAGTCAATCCAATGGCGATTCGAATTCCGGAGATGACGCGAAACTTCGCTAACGGATAAGAGCGTAGAGAATTTTAAATAGACAACAGGAGTATCGTTGGATACTCCTGTTCTTTATCTTAAGCAATCAAGATCAGCCGGATCAATACTCTTCAGCAGCTTCTTTCAGGATTTCGAACCCGATCGAAATATTCATTTGCAGTGAGACAGGATCGATCGGGGTCCCGATTTCCATTTGATCCAACAATTTCGTGAGAGCGCCCCTCACGCCGCTGGCCCGATGCGCCCAATATGAATCGACGGAGATGCGCTCCAGGCGCGGCAGCAACAAACGGATCAATTTTTCATTGGGTTCAGGGAATTCCATAACCATCAAAGCGCCCCCGGCGCGGCTCGAACGCTCAGCCACTCGTTTCCAAGAATCAAGGTCAAACGTCCAATCTGTAGTTTTGTGTCCATCAGGTGCAATTATAAATAAAAAGAGTGGAGTTTTGATCGACTCTTTCCAATCAGGACTCTGATCAACTGCTTTTAATAGATTATAATAACTGCCGGATTTGCGCCCATAGCTCAATTGGACAGAGCACTTGTCTTCGGAACAAGCGGTTGGGAGTTCGAGTCTCTCTGGGCGCACTATTGATTCCATCGGAACCAACCTCTTTCTCTGCCCCGCCACCATCCCCGGATCTCCACTAGAACCGAGTTGCGCTTTGTCTTTGCCATGCCACTGACTCCATGCTCGTCCTTTTATTTCTGTACTAATCCTGTACTAGTCCTGTACTAACGCAGAGCTTTTCTGGAGCTCTACTTTCAAGCAGTCTCCCAGTAAAGACGCCATAGCCCTGCAAAGGTTCCCGACCTTCCAGGGCTTCTGTTCCCTGCTCTGGGACCACTGATTCCGGATCCAGGTCGCTCTCCGTTTGTTTGAAAAGGGGCCCATGGGTGCCGCTTCAAATTGGAATGTGGCAGTCCACTTGTCAATTCTACGCCGGTGTATTGACAAACAACAACAATCTTGATATTATGATTTTGTCGTTTCAACAAAACTCAACAAATCTCAACATAAGGATAGCCCTTGACAACGTACGAACGTCGTCAATCTCTTCTGGAGATCCTCCGTAAACAGCCAGGTTTGCGAGTGCCTGAGCTAGCTGTTGCCCTGAAAGTCTCGGAAGGCACAGTTCGGAACGATCTGACCGCACTGGAACGCCAGGGTGTACTACTGCGGGTCTATGGCGGGGCTGTCCTGAATCAACAGGATCAATTTCAAAACAATTCATTTTTGAGACGCCACCAACAAAACGCGGCTGCCAAACTTGCGATTGCTCGTGAGGCAGCCCGTTTAGTTAATGATAGTGACTCTATTTTGCTGGATGCAAGCAGCACCGCCTATTATTTTGCCAAGGCACTCTCGCAACGCCGGGGATTGCGGGCTATGACAAATGGCTTTGAAGTCGCGCGTGAGCTCGCTCAAAATTCCACGAACACAGTGATCCTGATTGGGGGGGTTGTAAACAATGAATCTTCATCGGTGACAGGATTGTTGAGTGAACACATTATTGAGGATTTACATATTCAAAAGGCTTTTCTCTCCTGTAGCGGTTTCAGCCTCGAACGCGGTATGACGGAGGTTCACCTGGCTGAGGCGCAATTGAAGCGGAAGGCCATCGAGTCGTCCCACGAGCTGTATGCATTGGTCGATTCGTCCAAGTTCAGCCGGGAAGACTGGTCATCCTTTGCGCGTCCAGAGAAGATCAACCGTTTGTTCACGGATAACCGGCTATCGCCAGAGTGGCTGGAACAATTAAGACAAGCAGGAATTGAATTTACAATTTGCGAAGAAGAGGCGGTTTTCAATAAATGAGTGAATCGATTCTTGATCTGCAAAACATCACGAAAAGCTTTTCAGGGGTTGAAGTGCTCCACCAGGTTTCTTTTTCGTTGGAGCGTGGAGAGGTCCATGCGTTGCTCGGCGAAAATGGGGCAGGAAAATCAACGCTTGTAAAAGTCATGACCGGTTTCCATCAGCCGGATGCAGGCGAGATCTACCTGAATGGCGAAAAGGTCCAATTCAGCGACACCCATGAATCTCGTCAGGCTGGGATTGCGGCCATTTATCAGGAGCTCAGTCTATTCCCGGATCTGGATGTGGCTGAGAATATCTTTGTCGGCCGGCAACCGACTGCTCCGGGTGGACGGATTGACTGGCGAAAGTTGTACGCGGAAGCCGATAAATTGCTCGCCTCGCTGGGCGTTCACCTGGACTTGAAGCAGAAGGCTCGTAGCTTGAGTATTGCCCAACAGCAAATGATTGAGATCGCGCGGGCATTTTCGATCAGTGCGCGGATTTTGATCATGGACGAGCCAACCTCATCTCTAACGCTCCATGAAGTTGATGATCTGTTTCGTCTGGTACGGCGCTTACGGGAGGAGGGCACTGCGATTATTTTTATCTCACACCGGATTGAAGAACTTTTTGCACTGGCGGACCGCGTGACAGTTTTGCGTGATGGAGCCTATGTTGGGACCCGCTCGCTGAAAGATGTGACCCGCGATGACCTCATTCGCATGATGGTTGGGCGTACGATCACAAATATGTTCCCCAAGCAGGAAATCAAGGCAGGCAAGGTGGTTCTCAGAGTGGATCACCTGACACGGGATGGCGCTTTTCGGGATATCAGCTTTGATCTGCGTGAAGGGGAAATCCTGGGGATGGCTGGCTTGATCGGGGCCGGTCGTACAAACGTGGCGCGGGCCATCTTCGGGGTGGAGCCACCGACCAGTGGTGTCATTGAACTCGATGGCAAAGAAATCCAAATCCTGTCTCCACAACAGGCCATTGCATTGGGGTTCGCTTATGTGCCCGAAGACCGGCAGTTGCATGGTTTGATCCCTCCCATGAATATTACGGCCAATATCAGCCTGCCCAGGCTTCAGGAATATGCACGCCGGGGCTGGCTTCAGGATAAAGCAGAACGTTTGTCTGCATTCCAGGCAGCCCGGCAAATAGAAGTGCGCGCCAATAATATCTGGCAGAAGGCACGTGAGCTTTCCGGAGGCAATCAACAGAAAGTGGTTCTGGCAAAATGGCTTTCTACAAAACCGAAGATCCTGATCCTGGATGAACCCACACGCGGGATCGATGTAGGTACGAAAGCTGCGGTTCATGCGCTGATGGGCAAATTAGCGGCCGAAGGACTGGCTATTCTCATGATTTCATCCGAATTGCCAGAGGTCTTAGGGATGAGCGATCGCATCATTGTCATGCACGAAGGTTATCTAACAGGCCACTTTACCCGGGCGGAAGCCACGCAAGAAAAAATTATCTCGGCTGCCACACAGTCAGTCGCCACAGGAAGTATGTCGTGACCGCACAAAACCCACCTGCCAACCGCTCAAGTCTTTCAACGCTGCTCTGGACGCTGGCTCGCTTCCGCGAAGCTGGAATCACTTTGTTCATTTTGATCCTGGTCGTGGCTGTCACGATCAGGAATCCCGCGTTTCTGACCGCAGACAATTTTAAAGATATTCTCCTGAATATTTCCATTCTGGCAATCGTGGCGTTGGGACAAACCATGGTGATCATCACACATGGGATTGACCTTTCGGTAAGCTCAATCATTGGCTTAGTGGCGATGATGGTTGCCTTCTTTGTCAAACAAAATCAGGATATTCCCATCGTCCTGGTTGTTCTGCTGGGTATGGCATTGGGGGCCGTTTTAGGAAGTTTTAATGGTCTGATTATTACATACGGCAAAGTGCCGCCCATTATCGCAACGCTGGGAACCTTGAGTATTTATCGGGGGTTAGTTTTTTATTACAGCCAGGGCACCTGGATCAATTCGTTTGAATTACCAAAGAGTTTTAAGTTGTTGTCCAAGGGCACGCCCCTTGCATTACCCAATATGGTCCTGATCGCGATCGCAGTGGCCCTGATTGTCTATTACTTCCTAAACTACACTCGAACAGGTCGCGAAATCTATGCGGTGGGCAGCAATCCCGATGCGGCTCAGTTTGCAGGTATCCGCAAAGACCGGATCATCTTTCTGGTCTATTTGCTCAGCGGGCTGGCTTCCGGATTAGCCGCGGTCTTGTGGGCTTCACGATTCGAATCTGCTCAGACCAATACTGCTCTTGGGTTCGAGCTCCAGACCGTTGCAGCCTCTGTTGTAGGAGGGGTTAGCATCAGCGGCGGCGTTGGGACGGTTCCCGGTGTTTTACTGGGGGCGCTGCTGTTGGGGATCATCCAAAATGCTCTCACAATTGTGCGCATTTCACCTTTCTGGCAGCTGGCTGCCCAGGGTTTGTTAATCCTGATCGCGGTCGTGACCGATAAATGGATCTTAAGCCGCGTGGAAAGGAAGAGCGCATGAACTCATCCTCGGCCCTCGTAGAAGGGAAATCCCAGACATTGATCAACGATACTGCGCCGCGCCAGCCTTTCTTAGCCCGCTTTCAGCGTTGGGAGTGGATTTTGATCGGGTTGATCATTTTGGTCGTCATCCTGAATACCCGTCTTTCACCCTATTTTTTGAATGCACTCAACCTGTCCCGCACATCTTCCGATTTCATGGAAATCGGCATCATGATGCTGCCGATGGTCTTTATTATTATCACCGGCAATATCGATCTGTCGGTCGCCTCCAACATGGGGATGAGCGCCTCGCTGATGGGATTGTTACACAACCTGGGCGTCAATATCTGGGTGGCGGCTCTGGCAGGACTGCTCCTGGGAACCTTAGGTGGATTATTGAATGGCTATCTCGTTGCCCGGGTCAAACTCCCGTCTTTGGTGGTGACTCTGGGCACGTACGCCTTCTATCGCGGCATTGCTTACGGCTTTTTGGGCGATCAGGCCGCGCGTGATTATCCGGCGGCTTTTACCTATCTTGGGCAGGGAAGGATCCCGGGCACTCTGATTCCATTCTCAGTGGCTTTGTTTCTGGTCATGGCTGTTGGCTTTGGGCTGGTCTTACACCGGACCGCTTTTGGTCGCTATTTGTATGCAATTGGCAACAACGAAAGTGCGACGATTTATTCCGGTGTACCGGTCGCAAGAATCAAATTGATCTTATTTACCATGTCAGGCTTCATGGCTGCTCTGGCAGGATTGATCCTGGCAGCGCGTTTTGGAAGCACACGCCCTGACATCGGCATTGGCCT
>DATGYJ010000107.1:0-2211 GCA_035298105.1 Anaerolineales bacterium
CCAGTCCCTCTAAGCACTCTTGGCTCCGCTCAACGCGATAAAAGATATAATCTCGATATGCAATCAAACCAACCTGCGCCCGAATTTGAATTGCCTGATCTGGGATGTGCGCTTCATAAACTGAGTGATGATCGTGGGAAGATTGTCATCGTCAATTTTTGGTCGGTCGATTGTCCACATTCGGAGCGGACAGATCGTTATCTGCTGGATTTACTTAATAGATGGAACGGGGAAGTGACCTTGCTGTCGATTGCGGCGAATCGCAATGAATCCCTTTCCATGTTGGCTGAGGCTGCAAAGGCGCGGCGTATCCCAACGGTGCTGGTGGATGCGGAGCATATCGTCGCTGATTTGTATGAAGCCGTCACCACTCCACATGCGTTTGTCATCGATCGTGAGGGCATTCTGCGTTATCGCGGTGCTGTAGATAACATCACATTTCGACTAAGAGAAGCCACTCGCTTTTTCCTGCAAGAAGCAGTTGAGGCACTGCTGGAGGGGCGTTTCCCTGAGCTCAGTGAAACTCCCGCCTACGGTTGCACTATCGTGCGTGAAATTTGATAGAATCAAATCGTGACCATAGAACTGCCCGCAAGAATTGCCTTTCTTAAGAAAATCCACCTCTTTCACGGTCTGGAAGAGGATGATCTGGCCGCGATTGCGGGAGAGCTGGATGAGGTTCCCTATTCAGCCGGCAGCGTTATTTTTGCCCAGGATGGGAAAGCTGATAATTTCTACTTGATCTATGGCGGGAGCGTTCGCATTGTACGAAAACAGCAGGGAAAAGAGTTTGAGCTGGCGCGCCTGGTGAAGGGAGATTACTTTGGCGAAATGGCTTTGATCGCCAAGAGACGCCGGTCCGCGACCGTGACAGCCTTGACAGATACCCTGGTGCTGGTTTTATCGCGCGCGGATTTCGAGAAGCTTTACAAGCAAAAACCTCGCTTGCAGCTGAACCTTACCGTTGCCATTCGCAGCCGCCAACTGGCGCGCCGCCTGCGTTTCAAATGGCTGCGACCGAACGAAGTCGTTTACTTCCTGGCGCGCAAGCATCCCGCTATTCTTGTCCAAAACCTGATTCTGCCAGTTCTTACACTTTCTTTGCCATTTGGTCTGTTTTACGGCTGGTTTGCTATTGCTCACTTCCTCATCGTTTTGATCGCAGCCATCGCATCACTGTTCGCTGTCCTGGGATGGATTGCCTGGCGGGCAGTGGATTGGGGTAATGATTATTACATTGTGACTAACCAACGCGTAGTCTGGCTTGAAAAAGTGGTGGGCATTTATGACAGCCGGCAGGAGTCGCCTTTAAGTACGGTTCTTTCCGTTGGGATTGAGTCCACGCCATTTCAGCGGGCCCTGGATTACGGCGATGTGATTGTGCGAACCTTTGTAGGGAGAATCCCGTTCAACCATGTGAATCACCCTAACCAAGCCGCGCGGATGGTCGAAGAATACTGGTTGCGTACACGCGAAGCCGCAGCAGGGACAGAAAAAGAAGCGATGAAGGATGCCATTCGCGAACGGCTGGGGATACCGGTCGCTGCTAAGCCTAAAGTCGAAGCTGTATCAACGGTCTCTTCTGTCCCCAAGCGTATCAATTGGCTGCGTTTACTTGGATCAGATACCCTCAAGCTCCGTTATGAAACCGGCGACAATGTTATTTATCGAAAGCACTGGTTTGTGCTGGTCGAGCAAGCCTGGATGCCGCTGGCTGGTATTTTTGCAGCATTTGTGTTGTTTATCTGGCGATTGGTCAGGCTGGCTCAATTGCCGAAGGAGGCTTTCATCCAGATTGTCAATGGGAAGCTTACGGTGGACGCGTTTTCGCTCGCAAATTTGATTGCTTTAGTGCCCTTATTTGGGTGGCTGATCTATCAGGTGGTCGACTGGAGCAATGACAAATTTGAGGTCACGCCCGAACAGATCATTGACATTGACCGCGAACCCTTCGGCACCGAGAAGCGCAGCGCGGCGCAACTTGAAAACATTCTAGGCACCGAGTACAAGCGCATCGGCATTTTGGGCAATCTTTTCAACTTTGGAACGGTGTACATCACCGTGGGTGGTACCAAGCTGGCCTTTGAAGATGTAATGGATCCCGCCTCGGTCCAATCTGACATTGACCGTCGTCGCGCTGCACGCATAGAGAAAAAAGCACAAGCTGGCGTAGCCGCGGAACGAGAACGCATGGCCGAATGGCTGGTTACC
>DATGYJ010000108.1:0-8775 GCA_035298105.1 Anaerolineales bacterium
GCTTGCCGTTGGCGGTGTCCACGTCACAAATCGGGCCCTGTATCTCGTTGAGCACGCCGGAAGCTATGGAGGCTACATGGCGATCTGCGCACTGGCACGCGACCCTGAATATCTTTTTGGCTGTGGCATTTCGAAATACGGCGACTCAAACCTGCTCAGTTCGTGGGCGTTGTGCGAAAAACGATTGCGTTATTACACAGAGATCTTTCTGGGTCATCCTGCTATAAATGCTAGTTTCTATCTAAGGGGTTCACCGATCAATGATGTGAAAAACGTTCAAAAACCCATGTTGATCCTGCATGGATTGCTCGATACAATCGTTCCGCCTGAGGCCTCGGAGGAATGGGTGGAAGCCTTGAAACGAAATGATAAGGTATTTGAATACAAAACCTATGGGGATGAACCCCACGGTTTCCTGCGCCGGGGAAATTTGCAGGATGTCTATGAGCGTATGGAGCGATTTTTGGACTGGTATTTACTCCCAGGCTGATGCTCGTCCCACTTTAGTTGGAGGAAATATGGAAATCAAGATCCGCAACGAAAGCGCAGAAGATATTGAACCGGTAGCGGCATTTCAAAAGCCCTGGTAAAGTATGTGCCGGAGTTTGCCCTGTTTTCTGTTTAAGAGAATAACTTCAAAATTATCAATTTGTGTTATATTGGCTATGCGCAGATTATGAATAACACTGGAGGCTTTCATGACAACATACTTTCAATACGATGAGCTGACCTGGGACGTAGTAGCCGAATTGCCGCGCGATACACCCCTCATCCTACCGTTCGGCACAAACTATGACCTAAGTTTGCTCGCTGCTCAAGTAAGCAATCCGCCGCAAATCGGACTCCTTCCGGCTTTCCCGTTTGGCTGGCGCGGTAGTGGACTCGAAATCCCCGAAAAGATCCTCTTTGCATATGTTTCAAACTTGCTGGATAGTTTACGAGATGATGGTTTTTCGCGGGTCTATTGTCTCGCGCCGGCCGGAATTGATCCTCAATCCTCTTTTATCCCGCAGAATTCCTCAGCAGCCTATTTGCGCCTTCAACATACAACACAGAACTTACCAATCATCCAATTACCACCCGATTCCGAGCACGATAAGGTGGTCTTGATCCCTATTGGTCATACGGAACAACACGGCTATCACCTGCCCCTCTCGGTCGATACGATCATTATTGAAGCTATCACAAAAGGCACAGTCACCAAGGCGCCTACACGCAGCTACGCATTACCTGTTATGCCTTATGGTGTGAGTACCCATCGCTCATCTTTTGCCGCGACCATGAATGCAGGAGGACGGGCCTTCGAGGATTTCTGGGTTGCCGTGATCGATACTCTTGCCGGACGGGGTTTTGATCGCTTTTATCTGATGAGTGGGCATGGCGGCAACACCTCATTCCTTGTGAATATTGTGAAGTATGCAGGGGAACGCCATCGCCGAATTTTCTGCGCAACCGCCTGGCTGCACACTTCAGGTCGAATCGGAGCAGAAGTCTTGCCAAAATACCGTACCTCGCCCATCGGCGGAATGGGGCACGCCTGCGAGTTAGAGACATCCTATTTACTTCATTTGCGCCCCGAGTTATGCCATATGGAACGCGTCGTGGACGAGATGGATTTTGTCGCCACACCTGACTACTACATGGATTGGATCGAGGGAGGCGCGCTCGTTGCAAATCCACCTTGGGATGACGATACAAGAACCGGGGCATACGGAGCAGGAAGTCACGGGACGGCGGAGAAAGGTCGCTTATGGCTGGAAGCAGCCATTGCAGAGAAAGCCGATCACGTCGAGCAAATCCACCAACAACACGAATGGCGCGAAAAAAGACGGAATGAAGGATATGGGCTGTGGGGTAAGCTCAAGTGAATAGAACTTGAGTATTAGGCTGCCTGCCCAAACTTTTCGCTCAATCAGAAACCTCTGGCGAAAACCGATTGTGCCAGAGGTCTCTTTTTCCATTTTCCACTCCTGATTCCGTACTTAGATCCGGCGTGGGCTATGTTGTTAACTGTCAACCCTTTGCTTTTCCCATAGATGCCTGTCTTCCTGTTTGTCAGGATCCAAATCTCGCGGATCGACCTCCTTGACAACTTTATATCCGTGCGAGGTCCACAGCTCGGCAGCCAGCTTGCGCGGGTTGCGTTTGAGACCCTGTGAGGCAAAGTATTGACAGATACGCGTCACGTCGCGTAGAAAGATCGTCCACGCCGCCAAATTGCCTTCTGGCGGCACAACTTGCGGAAAGTCGATCAGCGTAATCTCGCCCTCCCAATAGAGAACGTTATACGCGGACAGGTCGCCATGGATCCGCTGGTGGGCCAGTAGCAGGTCAATATTCCGGAGGACGCGCTGAAAGAGTGGTGCCACTTCATCGGGATCCAGGGCCACAGTGTTAAGCGTTGGCGCGGCGACTCCGAAATCCCCAATATAATCCATCACGATGGCATTCTTCTCCATCGCATAGGGCTTCGGAACATCCGCTCCCGCGCCATGCAACATTTCCAGGGTCTGGAACTCGTAGGCGATCCACGATTGATGACGGAGTTCTTCGCCATAGGCAGTGCGCTTCTCCATCGCATGAATATCTTTATCCTTCACGATGACCTGACGATTCTCATCAAGATCCACCCGGCCTGCACGATATTGACTATCATTCTTGAGATTACGCAGAGTGCGCGGACGATAGACTTTGGCAGCAACCAGTGCTGCTTCAATCGCCGGGCCCGAGCGACAGAGATACACCGAGGCTTCCTTCCCGCCTTTAACCTTGCGAAGCACATCCGAGATCCATTGGTACTCAGCAATATTGACCAGAGAATCCAACAGCCAGGCCTCCTCGAATCGAGCAGCCTTGTAGGTAAACTGAAATTCACGCGAGATTTCCTGTGCCCGCTGAAACAATTTCGTGTCCAGCTCGTGTCTCTTCGACTCGCGCTTTCGAGAGAGACGCTTCTGTAACGGCAGGATTTCTTCCCCATCGGAATCATCGAGCTCTTCGAACAATTTAAGCAGTTGATTTTTGCTCATGGTGAGCCAACCTCAAAATAGTAAAGAAAGTTCTATCAGGAAACAAACACCATTTAACAATGATGTGGTACGGCAGCCCGGGTTAAAACAAAAACCGCAGGGCGAGACGCGCCTGCGGTTGAATGAACACGTAGGGGTAAGGCTAGTGCTTACCCAGGGCGATCACAAGAATCGCCCCTACAATTCACCTTTAGGAGGCGCGCTCAATACACAATGGGTGGACGACAAGATGGATTTCATTTTTTCGTGCCTCCTTTCAAGAAGAATTAGATACTCAGAGTCTATCATTTAGGCCTGGAAGCGTCAAGAAAGACTTTATAGCTCATCGCTACGCCTGACGTATTCTTTCGCTCGTGTTATAGCCCTTTTCACCAAAAGGTTGAAGTTTCTCGATCCAGATCATCTCGAGCAGAGTCAGTTCATCACTCAAATTAAAGTTCGGATCATCCTTGACCGGTACGGTCTCCAGGATTTCAAAGACGAACTTGTCCTCGCCGTACTCTTTCCATTCCTCCTGAAGTGTTTTATTTCTGTGAGTTCCGGTCCTGAGCATAAATCTATGTCCATTTAACGCCCCTTCCAAATTCAAGCTGCTCCCCAGGAGCACCTTGCCATTTGCAGTATTTTTGACTTGAAACACTCCCGCTGGTTTTGGGCGTTCTTGATATTCCCGGTTTAGTTCTTTTCTTGATTTCATTTTGTTGCCTCATTAAGTCAGATACTTGTTAATCAACTTCTCTCCTCTTCTGATTAATTCTTGTGATCTTCGAGAATGAGCCAGCTTTACGCTGATAACAGACCCGAAAAATCCATTGCGCGGTCAGCCCATTGTTTTGCCTGCACTGAGAGCAGGGTACGCTCTTCCTTGATCGGGCTTGCGCTATTCCATACTTTTATCCAAAGGGTAATCAGCGTTTGCATAGCCACTAGCTCAGCCGCAGTTTCAGGCTCTGTCTCAGCGGCTGTCCACTCGACTAGATATTTTGCCTCTTCCAATAAACGAGCGACAACGGAAGGGTCAGATGATTCGCGGGCGGAGGATGAAATGCGTCCGAAGGTTGCCGCCAAACCACCTAAGCGTCGCGGTAATGGGTCGCGCAAGAACCGCTCACGCAACTTCTCCTTATTTGGCATCACTGTACACCTCCTAAAATTTCACGTGTGACTGATTCAACTGGCTTACGAAGCTCCTCATTTTGAATAAGAATATTACGATTTCCCAACCTTGGGCGGATGTTGATTAATGATTCAAAAGCAATGCGCTGTTCGGCAGGATACCAATTGGCGCCCCACAAATCGTCCTGTTCACTGCCATCTTCCAACAAGACAGATTCGCAGTCAGAATGCATCTCTCCACCACCGGCCAATATGCGGCGGCGAATATCGACGACGATTTTTATCATAGATTCGTATTCTTTCAACATTTCAACCACTTGCTCGGCAGTTGCCTTTGCACGAAGAAGATAGATCATGCTGTGATTATACCTTTGCCATAGGCAATGACAAATTTGCACTCACAATTCACCGGCAACGCGCGAGATCCACAAATGCGCTCCAAACTGGAAACATCTCGGAAATGATTTTTTGTTACTCTACAGGTTGAGGAAAGATTTTCTTGAAGGAAAACGCATAAGCCGTATCCCCGTACTCTCGCAAATACTCCAACCGTTCTTTGCCTTCCTCGGCGCTGGGCAGATGGCCAACGGGAACCCACCACAAGGTGTAATAGGGACCGTCAAATTTCTCGAACCAGCGCTTCCGGTCACGTAAAACTCCGGAATGTGCGCTCTTATAGACAAACTCGCGCAATGCATTCACGTTTTCCCACACCGTTAAATTTATAATAATGAAGTCATCATCATACACTTTAATACTGGTCGCATCGCCGCTTTCAGATTGCAGCCGCCAGACAAAGCCAGGGCTTCCCTCAGCCAATGCATTAATGGGTGGTAATTGCTCAACGAAGGCAGCCATGCTGGGGTCGGTGATTGGTGCGAGCATGCGAGCGATATTGATCTGTGCAATATAATGTTCCGGCATTTCGATTCCTTTCCCAGAGTAAGTGTGAACTTCCAAGTTTACAACTATTACGCAGTTAGGCTTTTGGGTACCATTTACTGATTACTTTTTACACCTTACTTATTATTTGCCACTCTTGCAATGAATTCCTCCCCTTTCCTCATCAACTCCTCATGATCCTCAGGGGCGGGTAAATCCTTCAAAAACTCGACGCCATAATCACTTAACTTCTTTTGCACATGCGGCTGACCTGCTTCAATCCACTTCTCCATACTCCAGCGCGGAAAGATGGGGTTGACATAATAGCCCGTCTTATACTTCTTGAGCGTGGTCGGCGCAGAGACATAGCTCTTGCCCGCGCCCACTTTGTGAATTTCATCCAGGCCAACCTGTGTATCATCCAACTGGAATCCGTTCGCAAAACGCAGCGCCTGGTCAATGATCTCGTGGCAATAGATAAAGGTTAACGGCGAAATCGCCTTCGAGCCTAATGTATCGCCGACGAACGGTGCCAATCCGCCCTTAGTCAGAGAGAATGTGAGCGTATTCATCCAATAAGTCTCCGCAGCCAGCAGATCCATACCCCAGCCGGTGCCGCTCCCCGACGTCCCGCAATGTGGGATACCGTAATGCGCCATCATTTCTGCGCAAGCGAGATTAACCAGAATGCTCTGCGGGTCGTAAAAGTTCATCAAGGTCTTCATATCGAAGTACACAGGCAGCATGCCAAGTAGCATCGGCGCGCCTTCCTTGAATAGCTGACCAATCGTGAGTCCGGCCAGCAATTCCGCCAGGAGAACTGTAATCGTTCCTGCCGGCGTAATCGGCGTGGTCGCCCCAGACATGCTGTAATTCGAGATAATGACTGGCAGACCGCGTTCGATGGCGATCCTCATTTTGTCCACGGTACCGGCATTCATCACCAGCGGCGAGACAGGATTGAAATAAGGAATGATGAACGGCTTCGCACCGAGGTCGCCATGCAGTAACTCGAACAGCTGCATGACGTCGTCAAACTTATGCTCGTCAGAACACAGCAACACCAGCGGTTTGGTACCATTCGAAAAATGTTCGAGGCTCCCATACAGATCGGTCAGATATTCCGGGACGTCGCGCACAACACCAATGGTCGAGATCACATCATAATGCGGAAGCTTATTGCCGAGTCTCACCATATCCTGCATGTGCTTACGCTGAAACAATACCGGGGTGTCTGTCTCCGGCTCCTGGTAATATAGCGCCGTGACACCGATCCCAAATCGCAAACGATCCCCTTCTCCGCCAATGGTGAATCGTTCATTTCCACGCCGGTCATAGATCTGGATATGCGACGGCGCAGACTCGATCGCCCATTCGACGAGTCCCGGAGGGAACCGCACAGTTCTTTCTGCAACCATTGAGCTGCCCAGCCTCTTCTTGAGCATCTCCAACGCGGACGGCGAGTCCACGCGCACGCCGGTTGTCTCCAGTAATTTCATTGTGTATTGGTGGATATCCTGCTTTTGCTCTTCAGTAAGCATGGTTAACTGTGGGCGGACATTATTCATTGATAAACTCCTCATTAATCCTCGCGCTGACCGAAGGGGGCGTAAGGTGCCCTGCGGAGCGAGACCATGCCCTTCGGGTCGAGCGTAGTCGAGGCGCGTGCTCAGCGGGCAGCTTCGTTCTTCACATACTTGTCGAAAAATCTCAAAGTGCGGGTCATAAAGTCAAACCAGGGCTGACCGATAAAGGAATGACCTTCGCCTTCATACTGCAATAATTCAACCTGCTTGCCCGCGTCGCGTAAGCCCTGGGTCAATTTTACGGACCATTGCGGCGGCGTGCCCGTGATGTCATTTCCATCCTCCGTCCCATAATGGATTTGGATGGGCGCGGTGACGTAGTCCAGGTGATAGAAGGGGGAAATCTCCTTAAGCGTGTCCAAATCGGTCGCGGCGAATCGATAGGCATCCTGCAAATTACGCGGCAAGTCATCCGGGATGACATCTGATGAATTGCAGCCAATAATTTTCTCGCCTGCGGCAATATCGCCAAAACACCCCATTCCCCAGCGGCCGATAACGTCCGCATCGTCCGCGCTGACCGGTGAATATAGGACCGCAGCTTTGATCCGCGAGTCGACGGTCAACACTTTCATCGTCACACCCCCACCCATGCTGTGTCCCCAGATGCCAATGCGGTTTGGATCTGCCTGGGGAATGGAAGGAATTGCGTTGAGCAGATTGACGACGTCTATTACCAGTCCAGAATAAAAGAAGCTGGAGCCGATATCCGAATCTCCCCAACTGCGATAATCGGAGGCGATGGTGATATATCCATGTTCAGCCAGATATGGGGAGGCGCGATCGGTTCCGTCGCCGGTGTGATAGAGGCTGCGGGCGAAGAAGCCATGGTTCATGATGATGACCGGGAAGGGTCCCTCCCCCACCGGGATCTGCATGAGACCTGTAATTGTCAGCCCATCACTTGGGTAATCGATCAGGTAACTGGTGTAAAACTGATTTTTATCATCGAGCGTGGAACGGATATGGATCTTCCCGCTTTGAAAATCATGCCGTCGGAGCCCATCGATCGTATATGGAAAGATCAACTCTGCGACGGTGGGCGTTGGGGACGGTGTCAATGTAATGGTTGGAACAGGAGAGGCGGTTGCCGTTTCAACGCTGACCTGCGTGGAAGAGAGAGTCGGTGGCAACAGAGCAGGTACGGGTGGTTGGCATCCAATCAGAAAAATAAAAATAAACAGGCAAGCGCACTGTTTCATAGACCGATTGTATCATTCGGGAAACGGATTGCAGGGCAAATTGACGGGTAATGGGTAAAAGAAAGGAATAATAAAGATTTTTGACTCGAACCAGTATCTTCGAAGAGGCTTGGAGTGCGCTTTGGGAGTCGCCCATGGCGGAGACTGGCGCGTGACAAGCATTGCGCTCCGGTAAGAAGCCAGCGGGCCTGCGGAAACCCTCACAAAATCATTTCGTTATAATTGCCCATTGAATAACAAATATTTAGAGGCTAACGAGTGACGATGAAATCCTTAAAATGGAAACAAGTGAACGCCTGGCGATTGTCGCAGCAGGGTCTGGCTCCACGTTTAAAGCGTCGGGACTTCCTTCAGGCGGTGAGGCGGATGGGTGGCATCCAGGCGCAGGTGATGTCGGCCGCAGAGCTGGCGATTAGCGCCCGTGTCGAGGGACTTTCGCCAGGAGATATCCGAACTGCGCTCTGGCAGGATCGTACGCTGGTCAAGACCTGGGCGATGCGCGGCACGTTATATCTGCTCCCCGCCAGTGAGCTTCCCTTATATGTTGCGGCGCGCAGCGAGACTGGCGATTGGCTGCCTCGGAATTATTTTGCTTACTATGGGATATCACAAGCGCAGTATGAGGCCTTTGTTGCAGCAGTCCCCCAGATCCTGGGCAATGAACCCATGACCCGCGAACAACTTGCGACAGCTGTGGCGCAGCATATTAGCTCACCTGCGTTGCGTGACCTGGTGATGGCGAAAGGCTGGGGTACACCCTTGAAACCATCAGCGTGGCGAGGCGATCTGTGCTTTGGGCCCAGCCAGGGGCAGAATGTGACATTTGTGAATCCACGCAAGTGGCTCGGTACGTGGGAATCCGTCGAGCCCTACGCAGCTCTTCAAGAGATCGTCCGCCGGTATCTACGAACCTATGGTCCTGCTACCTCGAAAGATTTTGCCATCTGGTGGGCGGTCCAG
>DATGYJ010000109.1:0-10998 GCA_035298105.1 Anaerolineales bacterium
CCTGTTAATGAAGAATATATCATGTAAATAAAGAGGTGTCAATATGCCTATCAAAGTCAAGGAATTACGATTATCGTTTGTTTGGACAAAATCATTCTCAAAAGACGTATTGATGCCTTATCTTTCAGATAGTGGTAGATACAAACGTGAGTTTAACCAGGCAATATTGAACCAGGGCAGTTGGTCGCTTCCCTGGCTGCCGGGAGAACGACAGCATTTTTGGCAATATTACCTGAACACTGCTGAGATTGGTGATTTGGAAAAAGTTGATGCCGAGCGGGCCTGGAAGTTTTTGATCCCATTACGGGCGCCTGCCTCGGCCCAAATCCCTCCAACGAACGATATGCGCATTAGTTTCGAAGGTTTCTGTTTTCCACATAGTGTGGGGGTGATAGCAACCATCTTTATCCACCCACTCACTACGGGGAGATTAATTGACACAGTAGGGCGTGCTGTAAAAGCCCGCCATACTCAATATAATGTCCTGTGGCGGGATAACGGGACGAAAACCCACGGATCATTGCAGAGCCTGGCCGGTGAACTGATCGACAAACTCCATCAGAAAGCCCTGGGAGAAACTCCACAGGGAGAACGCCTGAGTGAACCCATCACAATTGCAACGGTGGTCGATGCAAGTGGTGCCTGGGCTGCAAAGCCCGGTAAAGAAAAAACGACCATCGATCGCGCACTATTTGGTCTTTGCCGGTTGGAGGCAGGTTGGGAAAAGGGCGGCATGGCAGGCTTAATTGATAGTGATTTCAAGCCAGTAACAGAGGGCAGGCGCCCGGAGGATCAGCGGCTCTATGCCTTGGAACGGGCCCGGGCAATCTGGCTGCCTGAGCATTTTGCCGATACTCCCGTTTATTCCGAGGAAGCCCAGTATAGCCCGCGTGCGCGAGCCCTGGGATGCTATCATCGCAATTTGGCAATTGCAACTCTACAAGCTCAGAGCCTTGTCAAACTGGTTAAGCGGGCTTTTGATTTTCTCCCCCAAAGTCAAGTCTCATTGCAGATCAGCGGACCGGTCAAAAGAGCAGTCAGGATCTTGAATAGTTTATATATCGGTGAGGTGGAGACTTATCGTTCCTGGAGCCTCAAACATCAAATCAGCTACAGTGTAGACCTCATAAAACAAGTTGGCCAGGCGATCGGAGAGGAATGGCTGGAACCCGCGCCTGAGCCTGAAGATGAAGATTAAATGGACTGGGAAGACCCGTCCGATACCCCATGAACATCATCAGAAGGCAAAGCAGAATCCTGCTCTAACAGGGCAAACCATCGGGCTCAATGCGGAAGCCCGTTCAAGCGGACCCGGAGTCCCCGTTCGCGAAGCACACCCGAAGGGGTGTAGGGGAGTTGCGCTTTGAGCATGGACGTAAACGTCCATGCGGCCTCATCGCCAAGTCTCCCCCAAATCCGACGAGTTGATTGCCAATTCGTATCCCGAGTTTTAATTGTCGTATTTGGGGGACTGCGCAGCGGGCCGGAGGACAGAGGGGGTCAAACCACCCTCATAAACCGGCTATATCGCCACGCTAACGCCTCCCTGCTGGGATTAATGCTCTTTCAACTCGGCAAAATCTTCTTTTCACAGACCTGACATGTCTCATGCGCGTCACGACCTTCCTCAACCATCGCGTGGACAAAGGCCTTCAACCATCTACTCCTCGCGGAGACATGTCAGGTCTTAACCCTCCTCCTCATCAACATCGACCAACGGTTGAATCTCCTGGTGAATTCTCACGAAATCCTCCCTGCTTCCAAATAATTCCATCAGCTTGTCTTTTTGTAAACGGGTGGGAGCATTGCCAAGCAATCCGTGATATGACGAATAATTCCAATCGCGAAAATCTTCCACAAACTTATGCTTTTGTGGATTCTGATGAATATACACAATCAGGCGCATAAGATAACGCTCATCCGTTATAGGAATTCGTTTGAAAGGACATTCGAACAATGCACCGCTTCTTCCTGTCGCAAGATTGACCCCACGGGTGTAAGCATTGAATAGATTCGCGAAATATTGACTGGGTTCTTTGAGCTTGAGACCTGACAAGTTTCCAGGAATCCAATCCCGGCTTGTGCCCCTATCCACGCAAAGGTCATAACCCGCCCTCGTCGCATGAAAACTTGTCAGGTCTGCTTGACTTTTTATATACACCGCCGAATGAAAATGATTTTTCAAAAGACAATACGCGTATGTTTCTGCAATTGGAAAAGTATGCTTCCACCATAACTCCATAAAATAGGCATAATTCCGTTCTTGAAGGAAAACATTTTCGCGGTTATTGCCACGGTTGAATATACGGTAGAAATTCCCACCCACAAGCGGAGTTGGGTTCGTTGGCGTAGATCAATTTTCCTCTTGTTGAAATTTACCGATCTATTTTACTTCAGAGTCCAGACCTGACATGTCTCATCATCACGTGTGTCAATTGTAACGCCAGCGTGGACAGTGGCGCGTGTCCATCAGACTTTCGCGAAGACATGTCAGGTCTTACATAAAATTATTCATTGGGCACCAGCAAACTCACCTGAACGAGGTCGGGATTCCCCAATGGGTCACGATCCGCCCGGCGGTACAAGCCGCGCGCCTCTTTGATCAGTTCACCCTTTTCAAACATTTCATAGACCATATGCTCAGGGATACCCCGTTGGATCACTTCCGAGACGCGCAGTAAACCGTTGTGTTTTTTGAATATCTTTTTGAAAGCGGTATATTTTGCAGTCATCCAGGTACTTTCAATAAAAATACGTCGGTTTTCTTTCCATTGGCTATCCAGCCCTCGTAAACCGGCTATATCGCCATTCCAATGCCTCCCTGCTGGGATAATGACTTTTATGACTCGGCAAGATTAGTTTGGTATTGTGCAATCCTTTTAGCCCATGCTGCAAAACGGGACCGTCTTCCTCTTCCAAAATATCTTCTCGAACCCGAATAACGTAATCTGGTGTGACACCCAGGATGAAACTATCATAGGCAGCATGATGTAATTTACAGAGAGAAATGCCATTATCAATCGTCATTTTGCTTTCTGGCAAATTGTCCGGAATTATGTGAGCGGCATCAAGCAGTTCTCGATGTCTCAGACGGCAAAATGAGCATTGTGAACGATAAGCATCGAGGACCTTTTCCCGGAAACTTCGTTGCTGCAATCTAACTTTTACTGTAGCAGTTATGTATGCGTGTCGGGCATCGGAGACTTCTGCAATTTGGCGAGAAATATTTGATTCGGAATATACAAAAGTAGGAAGAGGGTCATCCACGGAAATATGAAATGTCAGATTTTTCGGGTCATCTCCAACAATGTATACCGGATATACAGCCAAATATCTACTTGGTTGGAGCCCATGTAGATAAACCAGCGGAAGATTTAGTTCAAACACCTTCCGCAACCCGACATTGTCACCGTGATTAGGGTTATCACCACGATAGCGATAGTGCAGAAAACCTTCTTTTTCAAGATAGTTGTCGTCGTAAGGACCCTTTACTGTAGTTGTAATTGAAAGCGGCAGCTCAAGTATTTTGGGTTTGAATATACCGTTTGGAGCAACAAGCGGAACTCGCTGTCCTTGAAACTCAAAACCCTGCAATAGTACGTCCCGAGTCAGCACATCCCCATGCAAACTGACCTGTTCCGATAACCAGTTGAATACTGCCAAGCGAACTTGCAGGTCAATATCCATAAAATGATTCTACACCCTCAAACTGCCATCTCAGCACAAGTCACCTCTTACCAAGCAATCTCCACTTGTCTGTCACTTTTGTCATTTATACAACCTGACCAATCCGGGCTTGAAGTGACTGCCACCTTGGTACATCAATTTCCGCTTAGGCATATTTACAATTTTAGATCCCAAAAAGCCCCCCATATGTGGGGTAACCCTTAAAAGGGATAGCAGCCATGATCCAACCAGCCTTCATCCAACCCTCATCTATCCTTCATCGCGAAAAAACATCCTTGCCCCAGATTGCTCTCAAATAAAAATGCCCGCCTTCCACCTAGTATTGGATGGTAAGCGCCGCCGCGGACGGCGGCGTGAGCAGGGAACTTAGTTATCCCTTTGCTCTATCCCTTAGACCTTCGTGATCTTAGCGCCCTTTGCGGTGAAAAAAATCATGGCATCAGCCCACTTTGTGCCTTATCGCGGGTACAAAACCAATTGCCTAAATCTGAATGAGGCAATAGTCTTCCTACTGGCTTTCGCGATGCATCCCCGTGGGATATCCGTCTCTGCTCATCCCATACCTTCTCCTTTAAATCCGAGAACCGCGGACGCCAACCGCGGCTCTCTTGAAGAGGAGGAAAAGAAGATCATCTTACGCTCTCTAATTTATCATGGCGGACTCAAACCTGCTTGACTGGCAGCCTACGGCTCGCCTATGTTTGACCGACAATCAAAAAAGACTGCTATCGGCTCTGACACTGCCTCAACCCCAGCCCAAGCCCCTATCCCCTAACCCTTCTTGATGAAACAACAAGAAAGACCACCCTATTGCTCTCATCTCGCATACAGGATCAGTTTTTTGCGCTCTGGGCCTGCCTTGCGGTGCAGTCTTTACTCATACCGGCTGGCACGCTTGCGGAACGTATCCAGGTTCCCCTCCAGGATATTGAGCAGCAGGGGCTTGTTTGCACCGGCATCGATGGCAAAGCCGGAAACGATCGCGCCCAGTTTTTCACCCTGTAATTGCATCAGCAAGTAATTATCCGGGTCGGTATTCACTGCCAGGATGGGGTGGTTGGTAAAGAGCAGGAGCTGGTGCGTGTCCTTATATTCCTGAATGACCGGCACAAAATACTTCGCCATGTCTTCGTTATCGAACTCTTCTTCGGGAGCATCGATAATGACAGGTCCGAACCGACCGCTCATGATGATCATGCACATCATGGCTGTCCTGCGCTGACCCGGCGTGAGGCTAAAAAAGTCCCGCATATCGGGTTTACCCATGCGCCAGCGCATGTTCAGCGCGAGCTGGTAGGCGCCGTTCTTGTCCAGCGCCAGCTCCAATAAGGGGTCTCTCCCGGCGCTCAGAAACGGCGGCTTCGAAAAAAGATCGTTGAATTCAGCTACTTTCTGATCGTTTTTCTTCTTCCCCGCTGCGTCGAGCTCTGTTTTTAGGGTTGCGGACAGCACCTCAAAATTATTGAGGAGAAAACCCCGGACCTCTTCCCGCGAGTCGATGATCTGCTGCATCCTGGCGGCATTGTAGAATTTCGGCTGCAGGGACAATTCTTTGGCATCCGCCAGATCGAGCTCGGTGACCGTTTTTGCCAGGGGGTCAAGGGCATATATGCCTACTTCATTCTGTCCCGCGTTCCGAGCGTAGGCATAATATTTGGATACGCCCGCCGTGACCTGCTCGACGAACAGGACGGCGTTCCCGTCCATTTTGGGAAATTGCGAGTTGACAACACCCTGCATCAGCTCAAACAGGCTTGTTTTGCCGGAACCTCTTTTTCCCGAAATACAATTCAGGTTGCGGTTGAAGCGCAGGGACTGCTGTCCGAGGAAGGGATGGTCGAACGCCATGCCATGAATATATAGACCGCCCAGTTCTTTAAAGCTGTCTTCAATCCTAATGCGCGAGGAGGGCATTTTCAGTGCCGTTTGCAGTCCCGAAAAGGACGGCTCGGTCATTTTGAGATAGGTGAATCGCTTCGCGATGGTCGGCAAGTCGTGGGCGTCTGATCCCTGAAAATATGCCAGGGACGGAAGCCCGCTCTCGCGGCGGACGTCATCCAGCGTGGCTTTCAACGTCAGCTTTGTCTTTTTATCGAGCCGGCTGAATTTCTCCGGATCAACTATTTCCACTGCCCGCAGATGTTCATTTTGCAGCACGTTTTTCATCGCGCCGCTGTTCAATTCATATAGATTAAGCATCGCCTGGTCACTGCCGTCAATGTGTGCGGGGATTGGCACTCCTCCCTTTTTGGTGATCAGGTCAATGGCGTCATGCACGCTGGCATTGCCCACCATCGGGTTTTTGCCCCAATCATTCACGTTGAAGCCGATTTCATTCAACAGGTCACAGATCATGAAATGCACTTTCCGTCGTGGGCTCTGCGGCGGGAAGATCGCCAGGATATGTACGCCGGTGGTGCTGATCTCGACGCCTGGCAGGACGAGCAGCTCCGTATGCCCCAGGCGCTCGTTCACGTTCTGGGCTGCATCGTCAATGATTTCATACCAGGTCGGCGCGGCGAGGTCCATCAAACCTTCCTCGGATTCACAGTCAGACCAGAGGGTGCCGATGCCATTGTGATCTGTGACAGCCACAATCGACAGCTCCTTTGCGAGAAGGGCTTCAACGATTTGGGATGCCACCACCCGCGCCCGTTCCAGGATACGAGCCTGGACCTCCGTCACTCCCTTTTTGTAATCGGGGTTCTGTGCCCTTTTCGGATAGGGAAATTCTTTATTATTATAGGGATTAAAGTTATAGCGATTGGAACCACGCGCATCCTCGGATGCGGGCGTGTGGAAATGCAGATCGGCTTTGTAGAACCGAGTACCATAATTCAAGCCTTGAATATTCTCGAATGTTTTGAGGAGAGTGCCTGCCATATCCATAATCTTCCTCCTTCGATCAATGTACTATGAAGGGTGGCGTATTGCCCGTGTTGTGATCAGTATAGCACGACTCCTGCGCTACTATTATATGGTAAGCCCGCCTGGAGGGTGGCGTGAGCCGGGAGCTTGCGGACGCCGACTGCGGCTCTCTTGAGGAGGAGGAGAAGAGGATCATCTTACGCCCTCTAATTTATCATAGCGGACTCAAACGTGCTTGACTGGCAGCCTACGACTATCCTATGTTTGACCGGCAATCAAAAAAGACTGCGATAGGCTCTGACACTGCCTCAACCGCAGCACGAGCCCCTATCCCCTAACCCCTTGACTCTTCCCCGCAGGCACTGCTTGACGGCAAATCACAAAAGGAAGGAACAATTCACGCAGGACAACCATCTATTCGGATGGGGATGAGAAACGCGTAACTTCCCGGATCAACCAATTATCAACCCATCACTTACCAGACGGACCACTACTGAAAGACCAGGCTCATCTCTCCTAACAAGATTGAAATCTTTGGCAAACTGATTTAAGATTTCTGTTCAGATAATGGGAGAATCAATTCATCCTTGTTACGCTCCTTTCATCCAAGAAATTCTGATCTCACCATCCAACGGCTTGAATTCATGATCCCCTGTAACCAAATCTGCTTTCTTGGTCTTTGCTAGGGCGGCGGCAAAAGCATCTGCATAAGAGATCCTATTTTGCGATTTGAAGCGTGCTGCTTCTTGCGTTATCTCCCAATCGGCATTCTGGAATTGAATCCGCAAATCATTGAGTATTTTCACGCTCGCATTTGCTTCCTCTGCCGAAACTTCCCGTGCAACTGTATACCAGACCTCACCTACATTGATAATGCTCATGTAAATCGGGATTTGCTCTTCATGCGCTGTAGCAATCAATTCTTCAACCTGTTCCCCCGAAGGCTCATCTTCAAGGTAGGCAATCACCGCCCAGGTATCCAACACATATGCTTTTGCCTTCTTTGCCATGTTACAACTCCCTTTCTCTCTTCTTTTCAGCCATCAAAGCCTTCATCAAGCCCTTGCCCTTGTATTTACCACGCAGGCTACGAATATATTCACGAGTTACAGGAGTGAGGATGATCTGCTTCGTGACAGCATCCACTTCTATTTGAAGATATGTTCCATCCTTAATTCCCAATTGCTTGCGAATCTTGGAAGGAATAACAATCTGCCCCTTTGAGGTCGCAACAGTTTCCATTATTCACTCTCCTTTCCTAAACCTACAATTATCATAACCTTATAATAAAAGTAAGTCAATCATATTTTATCTTACTTTCTGTAAAACCAAGGATTTTCATGATCTTGCAACTATGTACGCTGAAACAGTGCAATCGTTTCAGTACTTGCTTTCGCGACGCTGGCGCTATACATCACGGCTGATGCGGCTAGCGAGGAATAAAAAGAGCGACTCACCTAAAGGCAGTCGCTCTCTTTATTCCTTTCACCTTCTTATGATTTAGTTTCTCCCAAAGCCACACCTCCCCTTTAAATCCGAGAACCGCGGACGCCAACCGCGGCTCTCTTGAAGAGGAGGAGAAGAAGATCATCTTATGCTCCCTAATTTATCATAGCGGACTCAAACGTGCTTGACTGGCAGCCTACGACTAGCCTATGTTTGACCGGCAATCAAAAAGACTGCGATCGGCTCTGACACGGCCTCAACCGCAGCCCAAGCCCCTAACCCCTAACTCCTTAACTCTTCCCCCAGGCGCTGCGTGACGGCAAATCACAGAAGGCAGGAACAATTTACGGATGACAATCGTCTATTCGGATGGGGATTAGAAACGGGTAACTTCCCAAATCAACCAATTACTAAACCATAACTTACCAGACAGACCACTACAGGATCAGTACAGGATGAGTACAGGATCAGTACAGGATCAAGCCAGGCTGAGCGATGGAAACAGGTAACTGCAGCGAGGGAAGCAATTGTCAATGACCGGCGATGAACCCGGCAGGCACTTACATTAATCGCAGCACACCCCCACTACCCCTAGACCCCTAACCCTTTTCCCTTTTTAAGAAAGCCCTATTTTCTACGCAAGTTGTATCTACCCGCTCAGGCCCCAAGGAATTCCTCGGTCACCCGCACAAACTCGTCTGTATGGGTCCAGATCAGGGCGTGGTCAGCACCCTCGAGGATGACGAGCTGAGAGCCCGGGATGCCGTCGTGCAGCATCCTGGCGTGGTGGATGGGTACTCCCCGATCGTTCGAGCCGGCAATCACAAGCGCCGGACATTTGATCTCCGCCAGGCGCTTCCGGCTATCGAACGCCATCGTTTCCTTCCAGGCAGTTAGCATCAGCGAGTGGTCCTGACCCGCCAT
Source organism: Anaerolineales bacterium (assembly GCA_035298105.1). Lineage (GTDB taxonomy): Bacteria > Chloroflexota > Anaerolineae > Anaerolineales > Villigracilaceae > Defluviilinea. Next base: position 8,926 of record DATGYJ010000109.1, read on the forward strand.
GAGATCGGCGAGCCAGTGGGCACGTTCAGCATCGACCTGCAGCATGCTCTGTGAGACGACCAGGTTTGCCAGCCGCTTCATACCGAGCAGGCGTATCAGGAGCGGCGCCAGGTGACCTTCGAGCCACTCCCGAAATGTCGCCATGTTGAAGGCATACGTACAGGCGAGCACAAGACGGTTGCAGCGCTTAGGGTGGTCGAGCACCAGCTGCTGCGCAATGGCGCCACCCTGCGAGTAACCGAGCACGGCGGTCGAGTCGATGCCCAGATGGTCGAGCAGGTGCGCCAGATCAGAGGCAAGCTGCGTAGCGCTATAGGGTGGTGGAAGTCCGCGGCTTCGCCCGTGCCCGCGTAAGTCGGGAACAATGACGCGATGCCGGGTTGCGAACTGCTCGATGACTGGCTCGAACATCTCGCCGGTGACCATCAGTCCATGCACGAGCAGGAGGGGCGGCCCCGAGCCGCGCTCAGTGAAGTAGAGGGTCTCTAACATGCGGGCATTCGAGAATTATGAATAAAGGATCAATTGCGTGCATCTGAATAAGGCGATCGTCTTCTCACTGGCTTCATCCGTCACCTGGGCATCCCAGACTTGAGTCGTACGGCCACCATGGACCTGGGTTGCCACACATGTGATGATACCCTGGCGGGCCGTACCCAGGAAATTGCTCTTGAGCTCGATGGTAGTAAAGCTCTGACCTCCACCAGGCAGATTGGCAAGCGTCCCGTAGCCGCAAGTCGTATCTGCCAGGGCAATGACCGTCGCGGCGTGCAGGTAACCGTTGGGAGCAAGTAACTCGGGGCGCAGGGCAAGGCGGCTGGTCAAGCGACCGGGCTCGACGCTGATGATCTCGATGCCGATCAGCCCCGGCAAATAACCCTGACCGCGCGCATTCAGTTGCTCAATGGTCTTCATGGGTGGAAAGTATAGCATAGCGGTATTGAGCATTCACCATCTCACTTCTCTAGCTCCCTTATTTCACTCATCGCACATAGCGCTTGACGTTTAGTGCGACGCGCTATATAATATTCTTGTGATCAAAACCTTCAAAGACGCCGAAACATTGAAGATTTATCAACGCGAGCGTTCACGCAAGCTGCCGTCCGACATTCAGCAAGTGGCATTACGGAAGCTGCGTATGATCAACAATGCGACCGGCATCAATGATTTGCGTGTGCCCCCGGCGAACCGTCTCGAAAAACTAAGCGGCGACAGAGAAGGACAATATAGTATCCGGATAAACGATCAATGGCGAATTTGTTTTGAATGGAAAAGTAGTGACGCGTTTAATGTTGAGATCACGGATTATCATTAGAAGGAGCAAGAATGAACAACAAACTCTCCCCTATCCATCCAGGTGAAGTGCTGCTGGAAGAATTCATTAAACCGATGAACCTGAGCCAGAACCGCCTTGCGATCGATATTGGCGTGGACGCGCGCCGCATCAATGAAATCGTACTTGGCAAGCGTAGTATCACTGCCGACACCGCTTTGCGCCTGGGGCGCTTCTTTGGGAATTCCCCTCAATTTTGGTTGGGACTGCAAACACAGTATGATCTGGATATTGCTGAAGATCAGCTCGGCAAACGGCTGGAACGAGAAGTGCGTCCTCTGGCGCTGACTCGATAAAAATAGAACTCCCAGACGCTACTCAATCGCGGAGGTCTTTGTTCCCTTATCCCGTCACGGGCGAGACTTGCCTAACCGGGCTGTCATCATGTACAGAAAACTGGGCTGCTGATCGGAAACAGTTCGAAAAGGATTTGAGAAAATGAATGAGTTCTACGGAGCAAAGTTCAATGAACTTTTTCTAGAGTTTAACCGCTATCTGCTGAACCATCCTGACTTTGCAGAAAAATTTCCACACGAAGCCGAGGTTATCCCTTTGGATAGCAGAGACACAGGTTACAGGTTACAACGACTTCATGCTCAAAAGCGCCCCCAAAGAAACCAGCAAGGTAATTTTTGTAGATGTGGGCGAGCTAGCCCCGGTTCGTTCGCGCTTGCAGCATCCCAAAATAGTTTCCCGCCCAATGGCATAAGGGAAAACAAGAACTCCGAGACGCCTTATAG
>DATGYJ010000110.1:0-13278 GCA_035298105.1 Anaerolineales bacterium
CCACTATATTGGTATGCCCGGGCAGTGGCTGACCGATGAGTCGTCCAGTTTTGACATCCCAAAGAAGAATGGAAGAGTTGCCAGCACCCGCAGCCAGGGTCTTGCCATCTGGTGAGAAGGCGATGGTCGTTATGAAATCACCATTCCCTGTTAGCGTGCGCTTGACTGCTTGTTCTGTCTTTGCGCCTGTGTTATGAGCGGCAGAGACATCCCATAGAATGACGGTGCCATCGCTGCTGCCCGAGGCTAGTATTTTTCCATCTGGAGTGAATGCCAGACTCGAGACAACATTCGTATGATCTTGTAGGGCCAGACCGATCGGTCTCTTGGTTTTGATACTTATGTTGAGCAGGGTCGAAACATCCCACAGAATGAGGGTGCCATCATTATCGCCAGATGCCAGATTCCTGCCATCTGGCGAAAAGGCAACGCTGTTTACCGGTTTGGCATGCTCCCTCAACACCTGACTGATGAATGCTCCTGGTTCCAGCGTTGGGTGTAGTGCGGTGGCAACATCCCACAAGATGATGGTGCCATCTTCGCTGCCGGAAGCCAACATTTTTCCATCTGCCGAGAAGGTCACACTATGGATCACATCGGTATGTCCACGCAGCGGCTGACCAATAGGTTGCCGCGTTGCAACCTCCCATAGGATGATGATCCGGTCATAACCGCCCGATGCCAGGAGCTTTCCATCTGGCGAGAAGGCAACACTGCCTACGAATTTAGTATGCCCGCGCAGCGGCTGACCGATCGGTCGCCGCCTCGCAGCATCCCACAGGACAACGGTGTTGTCTTCGCTGCCGGAAGCCAACATTTTTCCATCCGGTGAGAAGGCGAGGCTGAGAATTGTCCTGCTATGGGCACTCAGCGGCTGATCGATAGGTTGTTGCGTTTTTATATCCCACAAGATGATCGTGTGATCCTCACTCCCCGAAGCCAGCGTTTTTCCGTCCGGTGAGATCGCGAGACTGCTGATCCAACTGGTATGCCCGCGCAGGGGTTGTCCGAGCGGCTGGTGTGTTCTAACATCCCACAAAATAAGGGTGCCATCTGCGTGGCCGGAAGCCAGGATTTTCCCATCTGGTGTGAAGGCAACACTGGAAACGACCCCCTTTTTGGCCTTCAACGGCTGGCCGATCGGTTGTGAGGTCTTCAGATCCCACAAAATCACGCTTCCATCATTGCCCCCTGAAGCCAGTATTTTTCCATCTGGTGCGAAGGCAAGGCTTCTGATCCAGTTCCTGTGCTTCTTCAATGGTTGCCCAATGGGTTGTCCTGTGCCCACATCCCACAGAATGATCTTGTTGTCTCCCCCACCTGAAGCCAGGATCTTGCCATCTGGCGAAAACGCGACACTGTCTACCCGGCTGGGGTTCCTGGTCAAATAGGCCAATAAGCCAGGGCTGGCCTGGATATCATCTACGAGTGCGCTACGCGTTTGAACAGTGTCGCGTGTCTTAAATGCTTCCACACTCAACAACAATGAAACCGGGAAATTCCTGTCACGCAATGCCACGGATTGTGCAGCCAGTTCACCCGCGCGGGAAAGCGTGGCTCGTTCCGTCGCAAGGCGGGCCTGCACAAACCCAAAGATTGCCAACCCTGTCATGGCAATGGCTGCTCCGATTGCCATGAAGGTGATGATGCGCCTCTGCCGGTCGGCCGTCTGCCTGCTCCTCAACACATATGCGCGCTGCAAATCAGTCGGATGAGGCTCCTTCGATGAATTTGTGGCAAGCTGCAATTCGGCGCTCTGCAATTCCTTGCCCCGCAGGAGAAAACTATTTTCGTGATTGCTTCGATCCCACTCCAGGGCTTTGACCTGAAGCTGGCGATGTGCCTGGGCCCAGGCATAATCCGTTTTGATGGCCGTGATCAATTTGCCAAAGGCAGGATTGAAATCATCTGCCTCTCTCAGAAAGATCCAGTTTAGAGAACTGAGCTCATAAGGGACTTCAGTAGCTGTTACATCCCGTACAACGACAGGGATGAGCCGCTTGCCATTCTGGACGGCGTGTTCGATTTCCCGCTTGCAAACTTTGGAATTGGCCGAATCAGGGCTGATCAGAAAGAGAAAGATGTCTGCTTCTTCGATCCCTTTCTGAATTTCCTCCCACCAGTCCACGGTCGGTGGGATGCCTTCCCAGTCGATCCAGAAATCCAGATCCTGGCCTTTCAAGGCATCTGTCAGCTTGCGCGCCATGGGAATATCCCGGCGAGAATAGGAGATAAATAAGCTAGCCATGGATCAAGCGGTTTTGAATTCAGGCTGGCTTATTGGTCTGTTTCCATCTGACATTATTTTTATTGATAATACTTTCTGCCGCCGTATTTCTGCGTTGGAAATAGGGGCAAGCACCGATAAATATAGGAGATTTTACAATAAACAGAAAAAAGACTGGTAACGTAAAATGATAGAGATTGGCAGAGCAATCCTTACGTCGTCTCTTCTTTGGCTTTGTCCGCGATCTTTTTGACCGCAACGCCCAGGCCCGCCAGCGGATTGGCCAGGGTTGCCACGACCACATCCAACACATCAGGCGCCATGCGCGCAATATTGCGGAAGCGGCGTGACAGGAAGCTCTCGTCCACTTTTTCGTTTTTCTGTGCGGCTTCGGTGACCGTGGATTGGATCTCCTCCACCTCTGCTTTCAAATCTTCCTTCGCGGCTGTTGGAGTATCCGGGCGCGCTTCAATCCTGGAGTATAGTCCATCGAATAGCTGCTTGATCTCCGCCGCGCTTAAGCCGGTGACGGTGTGATGCGTTGTGATGTTTCCGCCTGCCACATTCACACTCCCACTGATACCGGAGATATCCCCGACCGTTACGCTCGTCTGCTTTCCAGATCCACTTTTTTTCTTTGGCATCTTTACCTCACTAAGGTGCTGCTCAATGGAGTTTGACTACTGCCGTGTTGCAGTAGCAGTCCCCTCCTGCTCGAAAGGAAATTCAGGACAAATGGGTTGATATGGTAATGCATTCCCGATATATTGGTTCCATTCCGCGCGAGTTAGATTGCGATTCGCCAGGCGGCAGGCACGTTGCTGCCAGTTCGCCGCATCCATATCATGGATGACGACCGTGTCATCGGACGAGGCAGACAACAATTTCCTGCCATCCGGTGTAAATAGCAATGCAATGACGGCACCATCATGCTCTCGAAAAGCTTGCCCAAACAATTGCCCCGTACGCGAGTCATACATGAAAATCTTGTAGGCTTCTGCGCCCACAGCCAGCAAATTTCCATCCGGGCTGAAGGCTAACGCATTGATATCAGACTTGCCTAATTTAAACGATAGCTTTGTCGTTTGATCCTGCAGGTTCCAAATGGTTACCGTTCCATCCCGCGTACCCACCGCTAATTCATCAGGATTCGCCGGATTGAATGCCATGCTCCATACGAAGCCGGCTTTGCCGGGTAATGGCTTATAACGAAGTTCGAAGTGCGGCTGGGTTTGCCAGACATAAATTGTTCCCTGGCCACATTCCGGAGCAGGGAATGTGATGGGGTATCCGCACCCACCCCCAACTAGTGTCTTGCCATCTGAGCTGAATAAAAGAGTCTGGACAGCCGCTGCCTGTGGATCCGTAAAATGGTCAGAAGGTTCAAGCCTATCTGCTGTCACCTTCCACAGGATCACATTTCCTTTATAGTCACTGGAGGCGAGCTGCTGACCATCAGGGCTGAATACCAGGCTTGTAATCGCTGCTGAATGGTTTGTGCCCTCGAAAAGTTTTTTCCCCGTTTGCCCATCCCATAATATGATGGCCCCTTCTGTGTATCCGGTCACCACTTTCGTTCCATCTGAGCTGATGGCGCTTTGAAGCGCCTCACTCGTATCCAGAGTTAACTTCGAGGATATTTTTTGTTCCTGGTAGTCCCAGCGATAAAGCCCGCCAGCACGGTCCACAGAAAGAGCGACTCCTGAGCCGTTGCTCAATATCTGTAAATTGGTTACTGGCGCGCTATGCCGGATGACACTGGAAACTTCAGAGGCCTGCCATAAGCTCACCAATCCATCCTGTCCGGCAGCCGCGGCCAGTTTGCCGTTCGGACTAACAGCAATGCGAAAGAAGCCAATATTATTGCCGGTCATCCCTAAGGTTTGTCTCTGTAAGCTATCCTGAGAAGGATCGTCACTCAAGCGGATCAGATTTCGATTCATGATCCCGGTTTCTCGCCCGGTCACAATTTCAAGATCATGACCCGGGATAAATGCCAGTCCCCAAACCGAGCCCGTCGCCGCGGAGCCTGTTGGCAGCCTGGTACTTGGTACGGGTTCCAGATGCGCACGCCGCCATTGGGTCAAATCCCAAATGATCACCTTCCCATTCGTATCACCTGTTACCAGGATTCGGGAACCCGGTTTGTCATTAAATGCCACGCTGACGAGCGTGTTCACGGGCACTCCTATATTTCTGCCATATTTACCAGGCTCGAGGCTCCACAAATAGAGAGTGTTATCACCTGTATGATTCGGACGACCGACAGAGGCGACTGTTGTGTTGTCGGCGCTAATGTCTACATCCCAGACCCAACTGGTGTGGCCCTTAAATGTCTTGAATACCGAGCGTCTGGCGACATCCCAGACCAGGACTTTGCCGTCCGTTCCCCCCGAAACGAGCCATTTACCATCCCTGGAGAATTTAAGGGATAGTACATCAGAATCATGCCCGCGTAGTGGTGACCCGATCGGTTGCCAGGTCTGGGTATCATAGAGAATGATCGAGCCCGTGCCGTTTCCAGCTGCGAGAATTTTAGCGGTCGGACTGAAAGCAACTGTGTAGACGATGGCAGATGAGTCGCGGTTCACCAAACGGGTGATTTCCCGATGGGTCTGTACATCCCAGATGATAATCAAGCCGTCATTTCCCGAGGAGGCCAGGATCTTGCTATCAGGACTAAAAGCAACATCCCAAACGCTGTCGGTATGCCCGCTCATGAAAGAGATGACTGCATCCGAACAACACTGGATTGTCGAGAGTAAAGTGCCACGAGTTTCAAAAGTATCATTGAGTTTGTAAGCCTGGCCTCCCAATAATAACGCAAAATCCCTCTTATCATTTTGAATGCGGGCTACCTCTCCAACCAGAACACGCGCCAGGGCAAATCTGGCCTGCTGGGCAAATGCCCGCGATTGGTTGCTGAATATGATGACTGCAATCGCTAACAAAACAATTATGGTTGATATTCCTGTAATTACAGCGATTTGGTTGAATCGATGTCGTGCGCCGCTCGCTTGCACAAATGCATCTGCGGTGCCGCTTAGGACAAGTTTCTTTGCCTGAAGTTTTTCACGTGCGTTTGCCAGCCTCGCACCGGTATAGAGATAACTGGCATCACGCTGGTGTTCATCCCACTCCGTAGCATCTTCGGCGATTTCATTTTGCAGGGCGATCACGTCACGGTTTTCGTTCACCAGTTTTTTCAGCCAGGGCCAGGCATCAATCAATTTTTCGTGCGAGATCGTGACAGTATCCTTGCCAGCCTGTTCATCTGTGATGATCAGACGCGCATCCGCCAGTTTTTGGACAATCGCCCCCACGTCTTCCGCTTTGGCATTGGCAGGGATCAGTTCATCGAACAGGGCAGTGCGGCGCGTGTCCTGCGTGCCGCGACCGATCTCGATCAGACCACTGAAGATGGAGCGCGCCAATTCCCGTTCATGTTCACTCAGCTTTGCGAAGGAATTATCTGCGTGGCGTTCCAGTGACTTACGGATGCCTCCCTGTCCCACATAATCATCAAGGACGAGAGCGATCAGGCCGCCCTTCGCCTGCTGCGAATCGAATAACTCCCTCAAGGCAAATTGCATAAGCGGCAACGCACCCGGCTCGCCCTCCATATCATTGATGATCTGCGCGATCAGATCGGGGTCAATGCGCAAGCCCACACGCAAGGCAGGTTGTGCAATCGCGCTCACCAGTTCCTCAGGCTGCATGGCGCCGATCTGCGCGAATGCCGAATGCTGGTTGAGGAGTGCATTGAGGGCCGGGTAAATCGCACAGTTCGAGATAAATTCTGAGCGCATGGCCAACAGCAGGATCACGCGTCCGTTCTCAACGGCGACAGCATCCGTCAGCACATTCAGGAATGCCACCCGCTCTTCTTCCTTATTGATCTGTGTGAAGACCTCTTCAAATTGGTCGATGTATAATACGAAGCGCTGCTCGGGACGTCCACTCAACACCGATTCTGCACAGGCATTCAAAATACTTGTTTCGTTGACATGCTTCCGAAAGTAATCTGCCAGTTCCGGCGATTTCAGCCTGGAAAAGACCAACGCCAGGGTTTCCAGGGGTTCACGCCCCGGCTTGATGGTTTCATACAGCCAGCGCTCGCTCTGGAGGGATTTGACGGCTCCAACTTTGCACGCATGGATCAGCCCCGCACGGACCAATGAGGACTTCCCACAGCCGGAGGGACCCGTAATGAACACGGTCCGAGACCGCTGCACACGGTTGACGAGATCCTCCACCGCCTTCTCGCGCCCGAAGAACAGCTCGGCATCTTCTTCTTCGAAGAACTCGAGACCTTTATAAGGACAGTGCCCATCGAAGGGCTTCGGTTGAAATGTGGAGGTGATCTGTGTGAGGAGGACTGAAACTTGCTGGGGGGTGTAGCCTTTGACGATATCACGACCCGCGATGCTAACTTCCCCACTGACCTGCTCGATGTTTCCAACCCTGACCTTGCTCTGGGCCACTGTCTCTCTCCGGTGACGAAAATCTAAAGGCTTATATGAATAGTATACTCAGAATTTCTCAAATAAAAAGCCCTGCGGCCCTCAAGCTTTTTCTTTGACAGCTTTCCCTGAATGGGTCTATTCACCGGCTGTTGTGATTTCTACTCGTCGAGGAGCGTTTCCAGGACATCGGGCGTCAATGGATTTCTCCCAGCCTTAAGTTCGGCAATCCATTGTTGTCGAAGGTCGGTGTCACTAGAGTTGCTATGGTCAATGAAGAATTGAAAGTCAGCAACGGCGCCAGGATAATCCCCAGTTAATGCGCGTGCCAGACCGCGACTATCACGGACATCTCCATCCTGCGGTGCCAGGGCCACTGCCTGTTCACAGTATGGCAGCACTTCACCTGCGTGCCCCTGAAGGCTTCCATCCCAACAGATCTCATTGAGGGAATCTGCATAGTTTATTTTTAACTGAAGATTCCTGGCCTGTTCCAACAACTGTAAAGCTTGCTGCAATTTACCGGCTCTTTCTTCGATTGTAATTTGGGCTGCGATTGTTTCTCCCACGATTTTATCTGATTCGGCGTCTGGATCTTTGATGGAGGCATCACGTTTCATTTGCAGCGTGACATCGCGGATAACGTTTTGCACTCTCTGCGGGCCTTCTGAATTTGAAAGAAGCTTTTGAGCAATGGCCCGATAATAGCTTGGATCTGACGGCCACTGCTGGCAAGTTTTTCGATATTCCTGGTCTGGGAAATATTGCACCCACTCTTCGTATGTAAAGTTCCGGTGAGCACGCTGGCAGGCTTTTTCGATCCACGACTGCGGACTTATATCCCGCAAGAGTATCGCGCCCTGAACACAACTTGAATTCTGATCGAGTTTCCCACAACTCCCGGACGCCAGGAGCCTGCCGTCTGGGCTGAAAGCTACGCTGTTTACCCAATCAGTCTGCCCTGTGAGGGGCTGACCGATGGGCTGGTGACTCGCGATGTCCCACAGAATAACGTGCTTGTCCGCGCTGCCAGATGCGAGCAATTTGCCATCCGGACCGAAAGCCACGCTGTTTACCGAATCAGTATGCCCGATGAGGGGTTGACCGATGGGCCGGTGAGTTTTCACATCCCACAGGATGATGGTCTTATCTGCGCTGCCAGAGGCCAGCATTTTGCCATTTGGATTGAAAGCCACGCTATAGACCGACTCGATATGGCCCGCAAGGGGTTGACCAATAGGCTGATGGGTTTTTACATCCCACAAGATGACAGTTCTATCCGTGCTGCCAGAGGCAAGGGTTTTGCCATCCGGGCTGAAAGCTATGCTGGTGACCGGGTACAAGTGCCCCACAAAGGGCTCCCCAATACGGCGTTGAGTGGCTACATCCCACAGGATGATGGTTCGATCCCCGCTGCTCGAGGCAAGCAATTTGCCATCCGGGCTGAAGGCCACACCCGTTACATAATGACGGTGTCCTTTGAGCGGCTGGCCGATGGGCTGGTGCGTTCCGGTATCCCAGAGCGTCACCGTGCCATCTTCGCTGCCAGCAGCCAGGATCTTACTGTCTGGACTAAAGGCTACACTAAACACCTCCGCCGGCGGATTGAGCGGTTGCCCAACGGATTGGCGGGTTTTCAAACTTGTGTTGAGCGCAGCCGAAACATCCCACAGCAAGACTTCGCCTTGCGTGCACAGCAAATTGTCATCCAGCTTTTCGCAGCTTCCGGATGCCAACATCTTACCGTTCGGACTAAAAGCAACGCCCCACACCATCTCAGCGTGTCCGCCCAAAGATATTAGCGAGGCCGGATCGAGCTGCACATTATCGAATAAAACGCTTCTGGTGCGCGGAATATCAGACGTACGAAAGGCCTCAATGGAAAGCAATAACGACCGGTCTAGTTGAGCATTGCGGAATGAGACGGATTGTAACGCTAACTCGCCCGCGCGAGCATTTGCTTCACGTTGGATCGATTTGTACCAATAGAAAACAGCGGCATATACCGCGATCAAAGCAACGCCCAGGGCCCCTGTCAGATACAGTGAGCGTCTGCGGAGTTGATTGGCTCTTTGCCTGGCCGCTTCCAACTCATCCGCGTAGGCTTTCGCGCTGGTTTCAATGAAGAGCTGCGCCGGGCCGCTCAAGACAATCTGATTGGCATCCAGTTTCTCGTGGGCGCTTGCCAATCTCGCGCCTGTGTAAAGATAACTGGGGTCATGTTGATGGTCCTCCCACTCTTTGGCCGCGTTGGCGATTTCATTTTGCAGGGCGATCACAGCGCGATTTTCGTTCACCAGCTTCTTCAACCAGGGCCAGGCCTCGATCATCTTTTCGTGCAAGATCGTAACTGTATCCCTGCCTGCCTTTTCATCCGTGATGATCAGGCGCGCATCCGCCAGTTTCTGCACGATAGCTCTCACGTCTTCAGCTCTGCTATTCGCAGGGATGAGCTCGGCAAACAGTGCGGTCCGGCGGGTATCGGATGTGCCATGCCCGATCTCGATCAGACCGCTGAAGATAGAGCGCGCCAATTCCTGCTCGCCGGCACTTAGCCGGGCAAAGGAACGATCTGCATGGCGTGCCAGTGACGTGCGAATTCCACCACGCTGTAAGTAATCATTCAGAGTCAGCCCCAGAACACCATCCAGCTCATGTTGTGAATCAAACAAGTCTTTCAGCGCGAATTGCATGAGCGGCAGTGCCCCCGGCTCGCCTTTCATATCGTTGATAATCTGGGCGACCAGGTCCGTGTCGATCCGCAGCCCGACGCGCAAAGCAGGTTGGGCGATGGCGCTCACCAACTCTTCCGGTTGCATCGCGCCGATCTGCCGGAACTCCCGGCTGAGCAACTCATTGAGCGCAGGGTACGTCGCACAATTTGAGATGAAATCAGAACGCATGGCGAACAGGACGATGACGCGTCCATGCTGAATTGTGCCGGCGTGTACCAGCATATTGAGAAAGGCGGCCCGTTCCTCTTCCTGGTTCACCTGGGTGAAGACCTCTTCAAATTGATCGATAAACAAAACAAAGCGTTGATCCTTGTTCCCGCTCAAAACCGAGTCGATACACTCGTTCAATGCGCCCATTTCGCCCGAATGCGCCCGAAAGTAGTTGGCCAGTTCGGGCGATTTCAAACGTGAAAATGCCAGCGCCAGATCGTTGATCGGCTCTCGCCCTGGCTTCATGGTTTCGTACAACCAGCGTTCGCTGTGCAAGTCGCGAATGGCTCCCTGTTTCAAGGCATGGATCAATCCCGCCCGTACCAGCGATGACTTCCCACTCCCTGAGGGTCCGGTAATAAAGACCGTCCGAGAATCCATCACACATTTGACGAGCTCATCCACCAGGCGCTCGCGCCCGAAGAACAATTCGGCGTCTTCTTCTTCAAAGACTTCGAGGCCTTTATATGGACAGGTGCCGTCGAATTTCCTGAGCTGAAAGTCCGATTTGATCTGGGCAAGCAAAACAGAGACCTGCTCAGCGGTATAACCTTTAATAATATCGCGGCCCGCGATATTCAATTCCCCGCTGACGTCCTGGATGTGGCCAACGTCCATCGATACCGGCTGTTCGTCTTGAGGCTTTCTCTTTGGCATGGTTTTTTCAGTCAAGGCGTCACGCTCGGCACAGGTTCCGGCTCCAGCGGCCATTGCTCGCAGGTTTTACGATAGGTTTCGTTCGGAAAATAACGCTTCCACTCTGCGCGGGTGAAATTGCGGCCGGCACGCTGGCAGGCCACCTGTATCCAGGAACGCGGATCCATATCCCAAACGACGATCCCCCCCGGATTACCAGTAAAATCTCCTGCGTAACCAACCAGCAACTTGCCGTTCGGGCTGAAGGACAGATAGGATTGATCTGGTTCCGAAAGGCTTGTCGCTTCCACCGGGTGAGCTGGTTCACTCGTATCCCAGACTCTGATCCCTCCCACTCCACCAGCCGCGAAGGTTTTCCCGGTTGAATCAAAGACAACACTCGTGACACGCCCTATGCTCGTGAGGTCCGCTAATTCGAGCGGTTGGGAGGGATCGCGAAGATCCCAAATCCTGGCATGATCCATAAAGTAACCTGCTGCCAGAATACTTCCAACCAGACTGAACCTAACGGAGGTCACAGGATTGGCAAGCGCACTTTCCGGTCCCGGTATCATTGCGGTCTGGAGTGGCTTCGCCGGATCGATCACATTCCAAAGGATCACGGCACTATTGTCCGTACCGGCAGCAAGCAAGCTACCGCTGGGGTCGAAGGCAATGGCTTGAACACCACCTTCCTGTTTGGCTGGAAGCAAAGTCGCTATTTTGCGCGGGTGCTGCAAATCGCTGACATTCCAGAGTCCAATTTGACCCTGGATGCAGTAATTGTCGTTGGAATCTTTGCAGCCTGCGGAAACCAGGAGCTGACCATCCGGGCTGAAGAGAATATCTCGGACCCCCGCCACCTTTCCACTTCCCGGATCGGACACAGTAGCCATCTTGCGAGGGTTTGTGAGGTCACTGAGATCCCACAAATCGACATGGTCTCCAAGGACCGAGGCTGCACTTTTGTTACCAGGGCCAAAAGCGATCCGCTCTGCCGAGAGTGTTGAAAGTTTGCGTGGGCTGGTCAAGTCGCCAATGCCCCACAAGGTGAGATCGGCATCACCCGCTCGAATTGCTAACATGTCAGCCGTCTGGCTATAAGCAACATAATTCCCAGGCAAGGCGGCGATTTCAAGGGGACTGCTGCCCTGCAGGTTCCAAAAGGATATAGAACCATTATCCATTCCTAAGACTAATTCGTTCTTAACTGGGCTGAAGGCAGCATTGGTGACGGCGGTGTCTTGTTCGAGTTGGGGTAAAACCGAGAGCTTCGAAGGGAAGCCACTTAAGTCCCACAGTGTAACCGCTCCGGAAGGACAGGTATAGTCTCCGAGCATTTCACCCGGTGGTCCCACAGATACACCCGGTCCGCAACTTCTTGAAGCGAGGAGGCCACCGTCCCGGCTCAACGCCACCGGGTTGGGATCAAAGGCCCCCGACGATCCTGAAATGGTGGCCTGCTGAACCGGCTGGGTAGGTTCAGTAATATCCCAGATGATCGTATTGTTATCATTTCCGGAAACCAGGCTCTTTCCATCCGGACTGAAACTAATGCTTAGCACCCTGTTACTGAACTCAATTGCCATCGTAGAAAGTAAAGCAGGCGCAGCAGGATCACTGACATTCCATAGGCCAATCGTTCCATCGTAACTCGCGGAAGCCAACAGATTTCCGTCCGGGCTGATTTTGAAACTTGAAACATTGAAGGTATGATCCGCCATGCTTGATAGTTGAACAGGCTTGTTCGGGTTGCTCACATCCCAAAAGATCACGTTGCCGCGATAATCACTCTCACTATTTAAGCCTGCCGATGCCAAGAACTTGTGATCGCTCACAGGACTAAATGCAAGGCCCTGAACGTCACTTGCATGTGCGGGCCAGCTTGAACGTAGAATGGGATGGGCTGGATCGCTAATATCCCATAAGCCGATATTCCCCTGATTGCAGGTATTGCTCACAACTTGCGAGAACGAGGTGCAGGCCCCGGATGCCAGCATTTTATTGTCCCAACTGAAGGCAACACTTTCCACATTCCCTGTGAATCCTGACAGCGTGGCGAGCCTGGTGATTTCCTCCATTTTTTTCAGATCCCACAGAATGATCTCACCTGCCGTACATACGGGAATGCCGGTATTGACCGGCGAGTCCTGAAGATAATCATATTTCGTACAACCAGACGCAGCTACCATACTGCCATCCGGGCTAAAGCTCAGGCCGTTCACCGGTCCCTTGAGATCGGGTCGATATGCATACAATTGCGGATATGAATTTGTTAGGTTGAGCAGGATACTTTTGGTTTGTGGATTCTCATCCAGCATAAAGCCAGTGATCCCCAGCAATTGAGAGAGACTGAAGTGCTGATCCTTTTCAGCCAGGGCGAGTGAGGCCAGCGCATAGGAGGCCTGGCGTTGGGCCTCCCGGGCATTCTCCTGAGCAGTCACTTTTTCCGCGACCGCCTGCGTACCGGCAGCCTGCGCCGTGTTCGCTATCGCCGCATTCTGCTGCGCCAATGCTGCATTGGTATTTGCCTGGCGACCGAAGAGGATCACTGCGAACGCTAACAATGCCATAATGGAGGCGATTCCCGCGATGGCTGTCACCTGAGCGCGGCGCTGTTTGAGGCGGCTAGCCTGTACAAACTCATGGGCGGTACCGCTCAATACCAGTTTTTTCGCAGCAAGCTGCTCGCGGGCATTGGCCAGCCTGGCACCACTGTATAAATAGCTTGGGTCACGCCCGCGCTCCTGCCATTCTTTGGCGTCGTTGATGATTTCGTTCTGCAAGGCGATCACATCGCGGTTCTCGTTCACCAGCTTCCTGAGCCAGGGCCAGGCGTCGATCAGCTTCTCATGCGAGATGGTCACCGTATCCCTGCCGGCCTGTTCGTCCGTGATGATCAAGCGCGCATCTGCCAGCTTCTGCACGACGACCAGGACATCTCCGGCCGTTGTGCCGGCAGGGACCAATTCGTCGAATAGCGCGGTGCGGCGCGTATCCGAGGCGC
>DATGYJ010000111.1:0-9321 GCA_035298105.1 Anaerolineales bacterium
GATGATCTGCAGCAGCGCATTTTCGCCGTGCAAATGCAATTATCGTTCCTGCGGGATGCCTACGAAAAGAATGATTTGCAGTCTTTCGCGGTGGATTTTGACCAACTGGAGAAATGGCTACGTGAAACCATCGCCACGACCCGCCAGCTCAGCATTGATCTCAGCCCGCCTATTTTGTATGGAGAGGGCCTGGCCGAGGCGATTTTGTGGCTGGGAGCTCAGATGCAGGAGCAGTATGGCCTGGAGGTAAAAATCAACTCCAATGGAACTGTGGTTGAGCTGAATGAGGAATTACGGGTTTTGTTGTTTTATGCTGTTCGGGAGTTGTTCTTCAATATTGTGAAACATGCTGAGACCCTGCAAGCCAACGTCAGTTTGGAGCATCATGATCATCACCTGCGTGTGATCGTGAGCGATTCGGGCAAGGGCTTCGATGCAACGAGAATATTGAACGATCGGAAATCTGCGCATGGCTTGTTAAATATTCGCCATCGCTTGAACCTTTTGGGATGCAAGATGGAAGTAAAATCTAAAGATGGGGATGGCACCCAGGTGATCATCGAGGCCCCTTATGAACGATCAGATCATTAACACGGCTTCGATTCTTCTTGTGGAAGACCATGCAATCTTCGCTCAAGCCCTTCTGCGTCTTTTGCATGAGAAGGGAGGAATGAACGTGGTGGCAGTTGCCACCTCGGCGGAGGAGGCACTCGATCAAATTCCCGACCTGGAAGTTGATCTGGTCCTGGTGGATGTCTCCCTGCCGAAAAGAAGCGGCATCAGCCTGGTCCTCATTTTGCATCAACGATATCCGGACCTGCCTTGCATCATGCTTTCCGGCCATCTCTCTCCTCATTATGCCCGCCGCTCATTAGAGGCCGGTGCGCGTGGTTACCTGGTCAAAGACCACGCAGATGAAATTCTCGAAGGGATTCGACGCGTGCTGGATGGTGAAATCTATGTAAGTGAACAAGTAACAGGGAATCTATGAGCGTATCTTCAATTCTTCTCGTGGAAGATCATGAAGGTTTTGCAAAGGCTCTGCTCAATATGTTAAGCCAGAATCAAAACCTGAGTATTGTCGCGGTGGCGGGGGATGGTGAGCAGGCCATGACACAACTCCGAGAGTTAATGGTTGACCTGGTGTTACTGGATTTTTCCCTGCCTGATATGACCGGGCTTGACCTTCTGGAAAGATTACGCAAGGAATATCCGGATCTGCGCTGTGCGATCCTCTCCGGACATCTCTTACCTCAACATGCCCGCCGTGCCCTCGAAGCCGGCGCACGGGGTTATATGATCAAGGATAACCCGGCCGGAATCCTTACAGGCATTCAACGCATTTTAAAAGGGGAAATTTATGTGAGCGAAGAGCTGCGGAATTTGGGACTGTCTGATTTACTGGCGGATCTCAGATAGGATTTCGTCCTCCCGAAGAGCTTTTCGTCCTGAGCGGAGCGAGTGTTCGTGGAGCGTAGTCGAAGGACGCAAAAGAACCCTCCGTCCTGAGCGGAGTGAGTGTTCGCCGAGCGTAGTCGAAGGACACAGAAGAACCCTCCGTCCTGAGCAGAGCGAGTGTTCGCCGAGCGCAGTCGAAGGACGCAAAAGAACCCTCCGTCCTGAGCGGAGCGAGTGTTCGTGGAGCGTAGTCGAAGGACACAGAAGAACCCTTCGGGATCAGGCTGCGAAAGATGGAGGACGGGGTGTGACGAGGCCCATTTCGCGTGCCTTCTCTACGGCGGCTGTGCGCGAATGGACGCCCAGTCTCAGGTAAAGGCTGGAAAGCAAATTCCGGACCGTCGAATTGGAAATCGTCATCATCTGAGCAAGATCTGAGGTGCTTGCATCAGGGTATGCCGCGCACAGCGAAATCACTTCCATTTGGCGGGGCGTCAACACATCGCCGTTATTCAAAGTCTCAGACTGCAGATAAAGGTTATGGGCTTTCTTGCTGAAATAAATGCCCCCGTGAGCAACGGTTAGAACGATATTTCCCAGCTCTCGGAATGCAGCCTGATCATCTTTCAGGATATAGCCGCTCGCGCCCGCCTCAATCAGGGAGCGCATCAAGCCGGGTTCGGAAAACATCGAAATGACCAGAACAGACAGGTCCGGGTTTCTTTGCAGCAACCGAGGGATAACATGCAGAATCGGGAAAGGATTGGAGTTATCCGGAGCCGTACGGACGCTGAGATCAAGCAATAATACATCTGCAGGCTGCTTACTTAATAATGGCTCTAATTCTTCCCCATAAGTAGCTGTAGCCACAACTTCAATTTCCGGGGTACTGCTCAAACGATAGATGTACCCATCAATAATGCTTTGGTGATCGTCAAGGATTGCGACGCGAACTTTTTCTGCCGGCATGCTTTGTAGTTTCTCCGTTACTAATTTTGTAAAGGACAGCAAAAAGAGTGGATTTTTGTCTGACAATGCATCTCTAAGATTCAGTACAAATATCTAGGCGAAAACAGTATATGTCTATTGAACCATATTTGGTTGTATTTTACAATGTTTTCAATATTATCATCCAGTGCTGCAGGATGAGAGAATAATTAACAAAACAATATTAGTGTTTGGAGGCTACCATGGATATGATCAAAGTTTCTGCCAATTCACGCACATCCGCCGTTGCCGGTGCAATTGCAGGCGTGATCCGAGAGCATCATCGAGCCGAGGTCCAGGCGATCGGAGCAGGAGCCGTCAACCAGGCTGTCAAGGCACTCGTCCTAGCAACTGGATATCTGAGAAACGATGGTATCAACGTCAGTTGTGTGCCGGAATTCGCGGATGTGACCATCGAGGACAAAGTAAGGACTGCCATTAAACTTGTTGTGGAACCGGAAAGTTAGCTCTTCATCTTGGGCCAGACCAACTCAAGTTTCTTACATCAAGTTGAACTGGGCGGTTAAAGCGCAAAGCACTTCAACACGGATTCCATGAATGAAATGTTGTCGCGAATATACTAATTGATTCATGGTTTTCGTAAATACCAAAAAAGACTCGGTCGCGCGAGTCTTTTTTTGGTTAAGAACAAAAGGCTGGTTTTCGGGCTAGCCACCCACGGCAAGGCAGCACGCTTTGCCATACTTGCATCCGATGAGGGGGCCCAGGATAATCGATAAATCATACGCTTAATGTCATGTAAAGATATGACAAATGTCGGTAGAAATACTGAAATTGTTTGTGGGAATCCCCGTCATGTCATTGTTCGAGATTGAGGATAGTTTCACAAAACGTTCTCATTTTTTTTAATCGGTTGATTATTGGGTGTAATTTAGCGGTGATGGCCTTCAGCCAGAACATTCAGAAGCAAGCACAGCATGTTTCAGGGCAAATCTATAAATGAGGTGAAAATGCATTGATTAAAAAAATAATCGTCTCCAGCTATTCCGGTCTGTGAAAATCAAATCCACTGGAAAAGCCCAACCGATGTTCCAGCAAACCAGCGATGACATGACATCGCGAGGCGGATGAATAGTAAAAGCTCTGTTAGCCAGGCTGCAATTGACTAACAGAAGGAGTGAGAGCAAGATGGTAGAACAGACAATTCGTACGATTACACACAGCGAACTTATGGACCGAAGCGATTTTGAGAATCGCCTGTTTAACCTCGAAGATATTGTCAATAATCCAATTTCACGCCCGACCGTTTCAGTCATTATTCCAACATTAAATGAAGCCCAGAATTTGCCACTCGTTCTTCCCTATCTTCCGATGAACTGGATCGATGAAGTGATCCTGGTGGATGGGCGCTCCACTGACAACACAATTGAGGTAGCGAGAAAGCTTTTGCCATCCATTAAAGTTGTTACCGAAATGTCGAAGGGCAAGGGCGCGGCGCTGCGAGCCGGCTACCGGGCCTCTCGGGGGGATATTCTGGCGGTGATCGATGCGGATGGCTCCAACGATCCACGTGAGCTTCCACGCTATATCACTGCCCTCCTGGAAGGTGCGGATTTTGTCAAGGGCACTCGCTTTGCACCGGGGGGAGGCACAACAGATATGCCGCGTATTCGAATGTTGGGAAATGATGCTTTTGTGGTCTTATCCAATGTTTTATTTGGGGTGAAGTTCACGGACCTTTGTTATGGTTTTCATGCATTCTGGCGTTACTGCCTGGACTCTCTGGCCCTGGAAGCAGTGAACGGATTTGAGATTGATACGGCTATTTACCTGCAAGCCGTGCGAGCGCGACTGCGCATTGTCGAGGTACCCAGCTTTGAAGGATACCGTTTTTTTGGCGTCGGCAAACTACAGACGATCCCAGACGGACTTCGTGTGGTCAACACTGTTTTCCATCAATGGCTCGAGTTGATGCATGACATCAACAAAGGTCTTCCGATGGGTTTCCGGGGTATCAAATATGCACGCCCTGCCCTCTTTGAATCATGTCAGCCCCTGTCAAGAAGCGGCAACTTGACCCGCCGCGTTTTAGGGCTTATGCAGCTA
Organism: Anaerolineales bacterium; assembly: GCA_035298105.1. Classification (GTDB taxonomy): domain Bacteria; phylum Chloroflexota; class Anaerolineae; order Anaerolineales; family Villigracilaceae; genus Defluviilinea. The sequence goes on from DATGYJ010000111.1 coordinate 4,453, forward strand.
CTTAGCATGACGATGTTCACGGGTGAGGAGACACCTACTCAAATCCAGCAGCTTTTGCAGTTGACACTGGAGGCCGTCCAGGCGGATAGCGGCAGCATTATATTACTGGACGAGAATGGTGATTTTAACAAAGCTTGTCTGGCAAGTGAATCAGGCTTTCAAACCCCTGATAGAGGTGCATGGGCTGAGGTCCTCAAGTCCGGACTGGCCGGCTGGGCGATCAAGAATCGGGAGTCTGTGCTTGTTTGTGATACACACGACGATCCGCGCTGGCTCCAGCGAGAATGGGACAAAAAGCATCGCTCAGCCATTGCCTTACCGCTTTTTGCAGGCGGAATGGTGATCGGTGCCCTGACTTTGGTCCGCCCAAACCCACTGCAATTTACTCATGATGATTTGAACTTGCTGCAGAGCAATATGGCGTGAACATGAGACAATTTTCTAATCCGGCATAAAGGCTGCCCTATATGTACCATGATTTGTCCTTAGAAGATCCCTTCGACGTATCTGTGATTATTTGTGCTTACACAGAAGACCGCTGGGCTGAACTGGTCAGTGCGGTTGAGTCGCTTAAACATCAGACGAAACAGCCCTGTGAGATCATTCTGTCGATCGATCATAATCCGTCTCTTTACAGACATGCCTGTGAATATTTCCCTCCGGAAATTCAAACGATTCAGAATTCCGGTCCGAAAGGACTTTCGGGCGCCCGCAATAGCGGCATCGCTGCCTCCAAAGGGAACATCATCGCGTTTCTGGATGATGATGCTACTGCTGCTTCTGACTGGTTGTCATTACTCTGCGGTTATTTCCGCTCCAGCAATGTGCTGGGCGTCGGAGGGAGCGTGCAGCCTGAATGGCAGAGCAAGAAAGCCTCATGGTTCCCGGAAGAATTTTTGTGGGTTCTTGGATGTACCTATAAAGGTTTGCCGGAAGGGGCGGCAATCATCCGCAACCCCATGGGCGGTTGCATGTGCTGGCGGAGGGAAGTCTTCAGCATTGCAGGGGGCTTCCGAAATGGGATTGGACGAATAGGCAAGATACCTTTAGGTTGTGAAGAAACAGAACTTTGTATCCGTGCTCATCAGAAATGGCCTGACCGGGTTTTCTTATTTGAACCACAATCGAAAATCTATCACCACATTCCTGCTCACCGAGCGACCTTTTCTTATTTCCTGTCGCGTTGCTACGCGGAAGGGATCTCGAAAGCCTATATTAGTCGCTTTGTTGGAAAAGTAGACGGGCTGTCCTCCGAACGAACGTATACATTCCACGTATTGCCGGCGGGTGTTTTACGTGGTCTGACGGATAGTTTGCGAGGAGATATATCTGGCATTGCCCGGTCCATGTCAATTAGTATGGGCTTTTTATCCACCCTGCTCGGGTACCTGGCAGGTAGTCTTCTGTTGTTCCGGTCAAGCGCTAACAAGTTTGACTTGAATGTGAATTCGATATGAAAGTAGTGCCCATTTTGATGTATCACAGCATTTCGCCCAAGGCGAGCCGCAAATTCAGGCCATTTGCCTTGTCACCTGAGTTGTTCGGAGCACATCTCGCATATTTATATGAAAATTCATATACACCATTAAGTGTCAGTCAATGGGCAACCGCTCTTCAAGGGGGCACAAGCCAATTACCGGCGAGGCCGGTGGTTATCACTTTTGATGATGGTTTCCTTGATTTCTATCATGCGGCACTACCTGTTCTGCTGAAATACGGCTTCCCGGCTACGCTCTTTATTGTCACGGGCTGCGTAGAAGAGTCTAGCCATTGGCTCAAATCAGAAGGAGAAATGAATCGCAAGATGTTGAAGTGGTCACATATTTTGGAGATCGATCAGGCGGGGATTGAGTGTGGTGCTCACACTCATAGGCATGCCGATCTGGATATTGTTTCTCCAAATATGGTTCGAAAGGAAATTACTCTTTCCAAAGAGATACTGGAACAAAAGCTCGGTCATGCTGTGGCGACATTTTCCTATCCCTATGGTCATTATGACCAGAGAGTACGCGATGTGGTTGAGCAATCTGCTTTCCAGGCGGCTTGCGCAGTACGCAATGCACTAAGCCATATTAAAGATCACCGTTTTAGTTTAGCGCGCATTACGATAAACAATCGCACGAGCGTCCAGCAACTGGCGGCCCTATTAAACGGCAAAGGTCTCTCTCTTGCGAAAGAGGGCGAGGCATTGACCACAAAAACATGGCGCGAATTTCGCCGGTTCTACCATGCCCTCAATAGCCAGACGACAAGGACATCACTTTAGGAAATACTTATGAATATTCTGATGCCTACTCCCAGGTTTTATCCAGAAATGGGAGGCGTAGAAACCCATGTATTTCAGGTCGGAAGACGCCTGGCTGCAAATGGTCACAACATCACCGTGCTAACGACAGATCGGACCCGACAGTTGCCAACTGACCAGGTCATGGATGGAATACATGTGCATCGTGTGCCCGCTTGGCCGCGCAACAGCGATTTCTACTTTGCACCGGGTATTTATGATGAAATTCTAAAAAGGCCGTGGGATATCCTACATATTCAGTCCTACCATACGTTTGTTGCTCCTTTTGCAATGCTTGCTGCATTACGGATGAAGAGACCTTTCGTTTTGACGTTTCATGGTGGAGGTCATTCCTCTCGACTACGGCATTCCCTGCGGATCTTTCAACGCTTCATCCTGCGACCTTTGCTTGCGCGCGCAAATAGATTGGTCGCTGTTGCCAAATTTGAAATCGGAATGTTCTCAAACGAACTAAAACTGCCAATAGAGCGGTTTGAACTGATCCCGAATGGAATTGAGTTGCCACAAATCAAACAAGGCGTGAAAGACTTTCAGAAAGAAGTAATGATCACATCCGTGGGTCGGCTGGAAAGATATAAGGGTCATCAGCGAGCAATCGCCGCTTTGCCATATCTACTGAGGCGAAAACCAGAAGCCCGTTTGTGGATCGCAGGCAGCGGTCCATATGAAGATGAATTACGAGGTTTGGCGCGACGGTTAGGGGTTGAAAACAAAGTTGAAATTCGGGCTGTAGCACCACAGGAACGGGAGCAGTTTGCGCAGCAACTTTCAAAATCGTCGTTATTCGTTTTGTTCAGCGAATATGAGACCCATCCTTTAGCGGCGCTCGAAGCGATTTCGTTGGGGTGTCCTGCATTGGTATCCGATACATCGGGTCTACATGAACTGGCTGAAAATGGGCTCGCGAAAGCAATGCCGCTCAACTGTTCCGACGAGCAACTTGCAGAAGAAATGATTAGGCAGCTTGACCAACCGTTATCACCAAAATCCATCAAGCTTCCAACCTGGGATGATTGTGCAAGCGGATTGCTCACACTTTATCAAGGCATCATTGAAGAATGCGCGTCCTAATGCTTTCACAGTTCTACCCGCCTCTGAATGGAGGAATTGAGCAACATGTGCAGAGCCTGAGCCAGACTTTAGTTCAGCGCGGTCATGAAGTGAGTGTGGCAACATTAATGCATAAGAACCTGCCGGAATTCGAATCCGTTAAGGGGGTGAAAATCTACCGGATACGGGGGACGATGCAACGTTTGAGCAAATTGTTTACGACTGACCGGCAACATGCGCCCCCTTTTCCAGACTTTGAAGTGGTGGTAACGTTGCGAAAGATCATAAAACAGGAACAGCCGGAAATTATCCATGCACATGATTGGATGATACGGTCTTTTCTGCCGATCAAGCGTTGGAGTAAGGGGAAACTGGTACGAACACTTCATGATTGCGAGCTGGCCTGTGCACAAATGCGCTACATGTTCAAGGACACTCAACTATGTGAAGGTCCAAGTGGGAGCAGGTGCGCGGCATGCGTCACACATCATTACGGCCGCACTAAGGGCTTGGTGACCCTGGGGTCCAATTGGGGGGCGAGTCAGCTTGAGAAAGGCTCTGTCGATGCTTTTATCCCGGTCAGTCACGCTATTGCCACAGCCAACAGGCTAGATAGCAGGCGGCAAGTCGTCCATGTCCTGCCCAACTTTGTACGGGACGATATAACGCAAGAAGCAGAGTCCCTCGATCCTGATCTACAGCTACCTCCACCCGGCTTTATCCTGCAAGTGGGAGACCTGGTTCCGGATAAAGGCATCAATGTATTACTTCAAGCCTATCGCCAGCTGCAATCGCCCCCGCCGTTGGTATTGATCGGGCGCCGCTTGGCGAACTCTCCGCAAGAATTACCGCAAGGCGTTATTCTGATTGAGAACCTGCCACATGCGCTTGTCATGGCAGCCTGGAAGCGCTGCTTATTTGGGATTGTGGCTTCTACATGCTTAGATGCCTCTCCAACTGTCACACTAGAGGCAATGGCATCCGGCCGCGCCGTGATCGGTTCGCGGATAGGAGGAATTGCCGATCAAATTGTGGATCAGAAAACAGGGCTGCTTGTGCAACCGGGAAACGTTGAGCAGCTGAAAGATGCGATGACCCAATTGATACTCAATACCGAGCTACGCGCGCGATTTGGCAGTGCTGCGAAAGAACGCGTAAAAGATTTTCAGGCATGCAGAGTTGTCAATCAGATTGAAGATATCTACCACGAGTTAGCCCATGGTAAGTATTAAACTTGAAAAAGACTTTATCAGGCAGAACGTCACGTTACTGCGCGAGCATCTTCGGGTGCCATTGTTCGCCAACGCATATATGCTCGTGGCCAATCAGGCAGCTACAGCGGTTCTTGGCTTGCTTTACTGGGCTGTGGCGGCACGGCTCTATCCAGTAGAGGTTGTTGGCGAAAACGCGGCCATCATTTCATCCATTATTTTTCTGGCGATGCTTTCCGAGTTAAGCCTGAAAAGCGCTGCGACGAGATTCGTACCACGAGCCGGGAAGAACACGGTCCGCCT